>UROA01000041.1 GCA_900549355.1 uncultured Collinsella sp.
CGACAATTTGTCATTCAAAAGGCAAGGCATGACCAGAAGGTCTATGCCTTGCCTTTTTCATGCCAACTTGTTCGCCCTGGGCGTCGCTCGCTGGCGTTGCCAAAACATCGGCGTAATTCCTGTTGCCAAAAATGATCCGTTGCAAGTAGTCATTGGGGACGTTCTTAAATGACTACATAGCATGAGAGTGGATAATCTCCCGGTTTGAGCCTGCATTCAAGCTCTAAGTGGGAGATTATCCACTCTCGTTTCGTTTGTTGATTTCGATGCCTACATTTGTAGGAACAGTTCGTGGAGGCGCGTGTCGTCGTCGAGTTCGGGATGGAAGGTTACGCCGAGCTGATTGTCTTGACGTGCGGCGACGATGCGGCCATCGACTTCGGCCAGGGCCTTGGCGTCTCCGTGGACCTCGACGATGCGGGGCGCGCGGATAAACGTCAGTGGCACTTCACCGTCGATGCCGGCTACCTGCCCCTTGGTTCGAAAGCTGCCGAGCTGCCTGCCGTAGGCATTGCGCTCGACAAGTACATCCATGGTTGCCAAACGCGGCGTGCCCTTATCGTCATGGGCGGCAAGGTCGTGAGCCAGCAGAATCAGGCCGGCGCAGGTGCCCAGGACGGGCATGCCTTCAGCGATACGGGCACGAAGCTCCTCGAGCATGCCCAACTCATCAAGCAGCTTCCCTTGAACGGTAGACTCGCCGCCGGGAAGTACCAGACGGTCAAAGTCCTGCTTCAAATCAGCCGCCTGCCTCAGCTCAATACAGTGTGCGCCCAGCTCGGACAGCCTCGCCTCGTGCTCGGCAAAAGCACCTTGGACCGCCAGCACGGCGACCGTTTGGTCTGCATAATCGCTCATGTGCGATCCTTTCTGCCGGACTAGCGTCCGCGCTCCTCCATGATGATCTCGATCTCGTCGGCGTTGATGCCGACCATGGCCTCGCCCAGGTCCTCCGAAAGCTCGGCAATGAGCTTGGCATCGGTGAAGTTTGCCACGGCCTTGACGATGGCGGCGGCGCGCTTGGCCGGGTCGCCGCTCTTAAAGATGCCCGAGCCGACAAAGACGCCCTCGGCGCCCAGCTGCATCATCAGCGCAGCGTCGGCGGGGGTCGCTACGCCGCCGGCGGCAAAGTTCACGACGGGAAGCTTTCCCGTGGCATGGACCTCGCGCACCAGCTCGACCGGAACCTGCAGTTGCTTGGCTGCCTCAAAGAGCTCGTCATCGCGAAGGGCAATAACGTCGCGGATCTGATTTTGGATCTTGCGCATGTGACGCACAGCCTGAACGACGTCGCCCGTGCCCGGCTCGCCCTTGGTGCGAATCATCGTGGCGCCCTCGGCAACACGGCGCAGCGCCTCGCCCAGGTCGCGGGCACCGCAGACAAACGGGACGTCAAACTGGGTTTTGTCGATGTGGTAGACATCGTCGGCGGGGGAGAGAACCTCGGACTCATCGATGTAGTCGATATCGATGGCCTGAAGGACCTGCGCCTCGACGATGTGACCGATGCGGCACTTGGCCATGACGGGGATGGAGACGGCCTCTTGGATGCCCTTGATCATCTTGGGGTCGCTCATGCGCGAGACGCCGCCTGCGGCACGGATGTCGGCCGGGATGCGCTCGAGTGCCATGACGGCGCAGGCGCCCGCCTCCTCGGCGATGCGTGCCTGCTCGGGCGTGGTGACGTCCATGATGACGCCGCCCTTGAGCATCTGCGCGAGCTCGCGATTGAGTTTGACGCGATCGGCCTTGCTGGTCTGTTCTGCCATGGTTGCTCCCTTGGTTGGCATGTGCATTGCTTGACGGAACATCCTATCGGGGAGCTGGGTATGGCGAAATACTCAGATTTCGAGATAATGACAAGGTCAGACTAATACCAGATTGAATGACTTAATAAGGTCAGGTGATAGGCTCATGCTTGACTACAATTTGGAAAAACGCGGCGGAGCATCGCTCTATGAGTATGTTTACCAGCAAATTCGAGATGATATCGTTGCTGGACGCATTGCGGCGGGGGAGCATCTTCCGTCTAAGCGTGCCTTTGCCAGCCATCTGGGAATCAGTGTCATTACCATCGAGAATGCATATAGCCAGTTACTTGCCGAGGGCTATATTTGCTCAAAGCCGCGTCGTGGCTACTACGCTTGTGAGCTTCCGGATGCACCGGTTTTGCCTTTGGTTGAGACAGAGTTTGATCGAGATTCCGCTCCTGCGGGTCTTAACGCACATGATGTTGATGGACGGGTCGAGCGATTCGATGCGCTCTCTCCTTCCGCTTTGGAGGCGGCGCGGCTTTGGCAAAGCGCACTGCGGGCGACGCTGGCATCCGAAGACGAGCGCGAGATCTTTTCGCCCGCACCGGCACAGGGCACCGCTCGGCTACGACGCGCAATTGCTCACCATCTGCGCGGGACAAGGGGTATGAATGTCGACCCCAACAACATTGTTATCGGCGCGGGCGCCCAGCTGCTCGATACCATGTTGGTTCAGCTGCTTGGAGCCGACAAGGTGTATGCCGTTGAGGATCCGGGCTATTTACGCCTGACGCGCATCTATCAGGCTATGGGCTGCAAAGTTCGACATATCCCGTTGGATGATGAGGGCGTGGACTTGAGCACTCTGCAGAAAAGCGGGACCGATGTCCTTCACCTGATGCCGTCCCATCAGTATCCGACCGGCCTTGTGACGAGCATTGCACGTCGCTATGCGCTGCTGAGCTGGGCCGCCGAGCAGCCGGGCCGGTATCTCATCGAAGACGACTTCGATTGTGAGTTTCGCCTTGCCGGCAAGCCGATTCCCGCGCTCGCGTCGATCGATGCTGCTCAGTCGGTTATCTACACCAACACGTTTTCGAAGAGCCTGTCGTCGGCGTTGCGTCTAGCGTACATGGTGCTGCCCGATGAGCTGATGGAGCGGTTTAGGCACAACCTTGGTTTTTACGCCTCTTCGGTGAGTTCTGTTGACCAGGTCGCTTTGGCTCGTTTGCTGGAATCGGGTGATTACGAGCGGCATGTGAACCGCGTGCGCGTTCGTGCTCGTGAGGCGCGTGATGGCCTGACGTCGCTTGTACGGAAAGCGTTTCCGGCAGGGGAGGTTTCAATCGAGCATGCAGACGCCGGCCTTTACTGCACCGTGGCTGCAGAGCGCGGAGCGGGTGGAAGCTCTTTTGTGCGGGCCCTCACGCGCTCGGGTATCCCGTTCGTCGATGTCAGTGACTGCTATTGGTGTGCCGATGGCGCATCTGTCCCTGAAAACTCAAGTCAAATTCTTGTTCAGTATGACGATTTGAGTCCAAAAGTGCTTAATACCTTGGAATTGCAGCTAATGGGAGCACTCTGCAACCTAAGTGAGTAGACCTTTGGAACTTTGGCGACCAGGCAGTTTTGTAACAAGCTATCTACCTGCGGTTTTGAAAAGCAGGATGACCGGCCTGCTCGGGATGTTCAAAAAAGTCTACTCACTTGCCGCGCAAAGTTTCTGCATAAGAAAAAAATGGGTTTTCAACAGGGCTTCGTCCAGCTTTTGGCAAGCTTTTGGCCAGTTGGGGAGGGCTGTTGAAAACTTAACAGTCCGTTCGGTGCCATTTTTGGTGCGTTCGCGCCAATGCGAGACAAGCTGGGTTGAAAGTCGTGTTTTCCTGTGCCTATGAAGGATTTACTTTGTGACATATCGGCTTTTAGATACTGGCGTTTGCCCCCTCAAGTCCGTGCTTTGTGTCCGCCGCTTCCGCGACCGGAAGAAGACCGGCAGCGATATGACCTCGCCCGTAACCCGACGGCTGCGGTCGTGCTCGGTTTTCCGTTATATACATTGGTTCGGACGAGAAACAAACGGACTTGTCCTGCCAGCATTAGACAGCGGCTGTTTCTTGGTGAGCTCCCCAGGGAATCTGTGCTGGAAACGGAGCATGGATTTTTGATTACGTCTCCTCTACTGACGGCATTCATCATGTCGCGGCATCTGACGGATCTTCAGCTTCTTTTTGTGTTGGCGGAGATGTGCGGCCTGTTTGCGGCGTGTGCTCTGCCGATGGCACTTGAGGCGGAGCTTACGCGTGCGATTGATTCGGGCGCGATTTCGACGACGTTCGGTTGGGTGCGCTGTCCGTCCGAGGGCGGCGTCGCCTCAAATTTATGGCGTCGAGACGCTTTGGTTTTGGGCAGAGACCTTGACCGTTTTTGTTCAGATGTTTGCGGGATGCGTTACGGCAATAGATTTATGGCGGTATCGCAACTTGTTCCATTAGGCGCCGCGTCGCCTTTTGAGGTCGAGGCGTATTTGTTGCTTGGACTGCCGCGAGCCCTGGGAGGCGAAGGGTTTTGCGGTATAGAGCTCAATGTCGAAGTGACGCTAAGCACAAGTGCTCGAGCGATTGTGGGAAAGTCCCGTGTATATATCGACCTACTACTTTCTTCGCCGGACGGCAGGCGACAGGTGGCCATTGAATGTCAGGGAAAGGCCTCGCACGGACGCGTAGGGGATGGCTTGCGTGACGCAGACCGCATGACGGCGCTTCAGGCCATGGGCTACGATGTGCTTCTCCTGACACACAGACAGATATCCGATGAGGATAGATTCCGCGCGATCGTTAAGGCCGTATGCAGGATGCTCGATGCTGAATATCGTGATAAAAGCCCGGATGAGCAAAGGGCCGAGGCATTACTCCGTTCTGAACTGTTCGTTGACTGGACAAAATTGGGAGTAATCGACGGAAAGATGCCCGCTAGGCACAAAAAGACTCGATCGTGGACGGCTGCGGTTCTAAGTGAGTAGACTTTTGGCACTTTGGCGACCAGACCGTTTTGCAACAAGTCATTTACCTGCGGCTTTATAAAGCAATATGGATGGTGTGCTCGGCAAGTTCCAAAAAGTCTACTCACTTAGTTTTTGACGAGAAACCGATGCCGAAGGCGGTCCTATTTCAGGGCGTTAACGAGTCCTCGAGACACAAAAAGGCCCGAACCAATACGGTCCGGGCCTTATCGAGCTAGAGATTGTCTCTCAGGCGGCTGGCTTAGCCAAAGTAGCGCTTGAGCAGGCCGGCGAAAGCCTTGCCGTGGCGAGCCTCGTCGCGAGCCATCTCATGCACGGTATCGTGGATGGCATCGAGGCCAGCGGCCTTGGCGCGCTTGGCAAGATCAGTCTTGCCGGCGGTGGCGCCGTTTTCGGCCTCAACGCGCATCTCGAGGTTCTTCTTGGTGGAGTCGGTCACGACCTCGCCCAGGAGCTCAGCGAACTTGGCGGCGTGCTCGGCCTCCTCGTGGGCAGCCTTCTCCCAGTACAGGCCGATCTCGGGGTAGCCCTCGCGATGAGCGACGCGAGCCATGGCCAGGTACATACCGACCTCGGAGCACTCGCCCTCAAAGTTGGCGCGCAGGTCGGCAACGATGTCCTCGGAGACGCCCTCCATCTTGGCGACGCCCACGACGTGCTCGGCAGCCCACTCGAGCTGGCCCTCCTCCTGCTTCAGGAAACGAGAACCGGGAACGCCGCACTGGGGGCACTTAAAATCCTCGGGCAGCTGGTCGCCGTCGAACTCTTCCACATAACCGCAAACGGGGCAAACAAACTTCATGATTCGATCCTTTCGATCGATGGCGATTGTGCGCTCGTCCGGTCCTGTAAGGGCCCTCTCCGGACGTGCGTCTTGACGAGTTCTATTATCCATAAATGCAACCAAATGTGAAGCCTATTAGGAATAATTTTTAATAAAACAATTTTGAGATATGAAGATGTTGATTTATTAACGATTGGTAGGCCGTCTGCGATCTCCGATGAGTACAATCGGTCGAGCAAATGTTGACCAATCAACAAATGAAGGAGTTTCCTTTATGCATCTAGCCCGTCGTGCCTGGTGCCGAACATATCAGACGGTTTTTCGCATTGCATTGCCGATCCTGCCCTATACCGAGCCGCGCATTTTGGAGCATGCCGAGGATGTGCCCGCGGTGCTTCAAAAGCGCTCGATCCAGAAGGTCCTTATCGTGACGGATCCCGGTATTGCCCGTCTGGGGCTCACGGCATCACTCGAGCGTGCGCTTACGACTCAGGGGATTGCCGTTACGGTCTATGCCGAAGCGCGTGCGAACCCCACGGTCTCGAATGTGGAGGAAGCGGCGGCGCTGTATCGCGAGAACGACTGCCAGGCCATTATTGGCTTTGGCGGCGGTTCGGCCATGGATTGCGCCAAGGGCGTGGGCGCACGCATCGCGCAGCCAAACAAGCCCATCAACAAGATGCGCGGCCTGCTGCGGATTCATCGTCGCCTGCCGCTGCTCATCGCCGTTCCCACCACGGCAGGCACGGGAAGCGAGGTCACGCTTGCGGCGGTTATCACCGATGACGAGACGCACTACAAGTACCCCATTAACGACTTTGTGCTCATCCCGCGTTTTGCGGTCCACGACCCCGAGTTTACGCGCGGGTTGCCTGCCTCCATTACGGGGCAGACGGGTATGGATGCCCTGACGCATGCTGTCGAGGCCTTTATCGGCCGTAGCACCACGCCCTACACGCGCAAGATGGCGCGTCAGGCGGTCCAGCTCATCCGCGACAATTTGCTCGAGGCCTATGAGCATGGCGACGACATGCGTGCGCGCCGCAATATGCTTTCGGCGGCGTATAAGGCGGGCGTTGCGTTTACCCGCTCCTATGTCGGATATGTGCATGCCATCGCGCACAGTCTGGGCGGCCGATACGGAATTCCGCACGGTTTGGCCAACGCGACCATCCTGCCGCACATGCTTCGCGCTTATGGTGACGCCGCCGCCCCCAAGCTTGCCGATCTTGCTCGCATGGCGGGCGTTGCGCCGGCTACCGCGCGGGACAGTCTTGCAGCCGAGGCCTTTATCGATTGGGTCGACCGCATGAACGAGGCCCTGGGAATCCCCAAATATGTCTCGGGTATTCGCCGCTCCGACATTCCCGAGATGGCGGCGCATGCCGATGCCGAGGCCAATCCCTTGTACCCCGTTCCTCTTTTAATGGACCGCCTGGAGCTCGAGCATATGTACGAAGTTGTTGCAGGTGGTATGTTTGAGGACGAGAACTAGGAGGGTCCATGAATACCGAGGAAATCGCGCGCATTGTCGGCGAGCAGCGCGCCTATTTTAAGACGCACGCCACGTTTGATGTCGATGCTCGACGTCGCGCCCTCGTGCGCCTGCGCGATACGGTATGGGCGCACGAGGCCGATATTGCCCATGCGCTCAAGACCGATTTGGGTAAGTCGCATGACGAGGCATATATGTGCGAGATCGGCACCTCGCTTTCCGAGATTCGTCATCAGATCGCTCATGTGGCTCGATGGAGTCGTCCGCGACTACGTCCGTGCGACCTTGCCAATGCCGTGAGCGTGTGCAAGACGCAAGCCGTGCCCTATGGCGTCACGCTCATCATGGCTCCGTGGAACTACCCGTTTTTGCTGACGCTCGAGCCGCTCGCCGGCGCGCTCGCCGCGGGTAACACCGTGGTCATCAAGCCGAGCGCCTATGCTCCGGCTTCGAGCGCGGTGCTCAGGCAGATTTGCGAGGAAGCATTTGATCCGTGCCTGGTGACGGTCGTCGAAGGCGGGCGTGCCGAGAACGAAGCGTTGCTCGACGAGTGCTGGGACAAGATCTTCTTTACCGGTAGCGTTCCGGTCGGCAAACTCGTCATGGAGCGCGCGAGCAAAAACCTCACGCCCGTGACGCTTGAGCTGGGCGGAAAGAGTCCCTGCATCGTGGATGCGACGGCAAACTTGAAGGTCGCGGCACGCCGTATCGCATTTGGTAAATGGCTCAACGTGGGGCAGACCTGCGTGGCGCCCGACTATCTGCTGGTCGACGTGCGCGTGCACGATGAGCTGTTGGGCCTCATCAAGGAAGAGGTCCGGCGCATGTTTGGCGAGCACCCGCTCGACAATGAGAATTACGGTCATATTGTCAACGCCAAGCATTTTGCGCGCGTACGCGGGCTGATCGACCCCGACAAGGTTGTGCTGGGAGGTACGGAGCGCGAGTCATCGCTTAAGATTGAGCCGACGATTCTAGACGGCGTGGCGCCTGAGGACGCCGTGATGCAGGAGGAGATTTTCGGCCCCATCTTGCCGGTGTTGACGTTTGAGAGCCTAGACGAGGCCGAGACGTTTATTACGGATCGTCCGACGCCGCTGGCCCTGTATATCTTTAGTCAGGATCGCGAGGTTCAGCAGCGCTTTGTGCGCTACGTGCCCTTTGGCGGCGGCTGCGTCAACGACACCATCATGCATCTGGCTACGAGCCATATGGGCTTTGGCGGCATGGGAGCGAGCGGTATGGGGCAGTACCATGGACGTGAGAGCTTCGATACGTTTAGCCACAAGAAGAGCATCGTGAACAAGGCAACCTGGCTGGACGTGCCGTTTCGGTATGCGCCCTACGCAAGCTGGAAGCACAAGTTCGTGCGCATGTTTGTGCATTAGGAAATGACAGGTAATACGAACAAGTGTTCCTATTACCTGTCATTTACGTTAGACTACTGCTATGGGGTACGGATGGGCCAATTCCCTTTAGAAGGGAATTGGTATGAACGTAAGCGATGTTATTTCGTTACTGGCGTTGTTAATCGCGGCTATCGAACTCGGCCTGTTTATCGGCCGAATGAAATAGCCGCCCCCGCGTAAGCGAAGACGGCCACTTCTCACGATGAAAACGTGTATCGGAGTTGGCAAGACCCGCTGCCACGGGTGCCATCCGTACCCCTATCTTATCTGCAAGCGCTCTGTCTCGCAAGCGTTGCGGCAACTGGGTGAAAGGCGCGAGCGGGTGAATTCGTGTCCGCACGGGCCCGTAAACATCTCAGTAAGGTTAAGCGCCGGTTTATCCGGCCGTTAGAGGAGTTGCCATGTACGAGCCTTCGCGTGTTCTTCTGTCGTTTCATATCGCGGGATTTCAGTATGCCGACGGCGCTTTGGTCCTAGGCGATCTTAAAGCGGGCGATAAACTGACGCTGTGCGCCGAGCGCGATAATCCCCATGATCCCGAGGCGGTTGCGATCTACTATGGCAAGACCAAACTTGGCTATGTTCCGGGAAACGAGGTCGGCCCGCTGTCCTTGATGATGTATTACGGCCATGAGGACGTATTTGAGGCCCGCGTGCAACAGGTCGCTCCCGAGCGCAGCCCGTGGCATCAGGTGCGCGTTGGCCTCTACGTGGTGGATGCCCGCTAGTCGGCAATGGAGGCGGCCATGTTTGATGACGACGACCAGTTCGATTTGACAGACGATCCGTTTGAGTGGGATCTGCTACTAGACGACGATGAGTTGGAGCAGGATCGTAAGAAACGGCAGGACAAGAAAACTCAGAGTGACGCTTCGAAAAAGCAAGACAAACGCCGCCGCGGACTGTTCGGCGGGCTCTTTGGATAACCGCCGCATCGCTGCGTCTGTATACTTAGCACGAGTTGAACACGTTGCGAAATGAGGACACAGACGATGATGTGGTTTACCGCCGACTTGCACCTGGGCGATACGAATATCTTGCACGACATGGACCGGCCGTTTGGCTCGGTCGAGGAGATGAACCGCAAGGTCATCGATGCCATCAATGAGTGCGTGGCTGCGGATGACCGTCTCTACATCCTGGGAGACTTTACCTATCGTTTGCCCTTGGCGGAGGCGGTGCGCCTGCGCGAGCGTATCGAATGCAAGAATGTGACGCTCATCCGCGGTAACCATGACGGCGACTGGGAAGATCCGGACGCGCCGCAGATTTGGGAAGACGTGCGCGATTACCTGGAGATTGCCCCTGGCTATGCCAAGGGCCATCGTCTGGTGATGAGCCATTACCCCATGCTAAGCTGGAATGGCAAGGCGCGTGGCGCAATTATGCTGCACGGGCATATCCACAGCAGGGGAGACCGCACCAACGCGCGCAACCGCGATCGCGAGCGCCCCATCTTTCGTTACGATGTCGGTCTCGATGCCAACGAGTACAAGCCCGTAAGCCGTGACCAGATTCTCGGCTTTTTTGGACTGTAATTCTCGAACCACCACACAAACCACCACAAAGGGGACAGGCACCTTTGTGGCGGTTCTGGCGCCGTTGCCATTATGGCGGCGGCGCCTTTTTTGTCCGTGCGGCGCGGTAGAGTGTAGGCGGTTGAAATTTGCGTCCATCGAGGAGCTGCTATGAATGAGATCAAGTGCCCGCATTGTGGCGAAGTGTTTAAGGTCGATGCGTTCGGCTATGCGGATATCGTCAAGCAGGTGCGCGATGCTGAGTTTTCGCGCGACCTGGATGAGCGCGTGAAGGCAGTCCAGCGCGAGGGCGAGCAGGCGCTGGAACTTGAGCGCTCTCGTTCGACGGCTGCCTTGCAAAAGGCAGAGTCTCAGCGCAATGCTCAGCTTGTCGAGCAGAAGAATGCTGCAGCTCAGCAGCTGGCACAAGAGGTTGCCAAGCGCGATGCCGAGCTTGCCGAGCTGCGCGCCAAGCTCGAGGGCGCTGCCACGGAGCGCGAGAGCGCAAGCCAGCGCGCGGCGGTTGAGGCCCGTGCGGATGCGCAGAAGGAAAACGCAGAGCTCCAGCGTGAGATTGACAACCTGCGCGCGCAGCTGGGACGCAAGGATGACGAAGCCAAACTTGCCGAGGCGGCGGCGCGCAATGCTGCTCAAAACGATCTGTCCGCCCGCGACGCTCAGATTGCTGAGCTACAGGCAAAGCTCTCCGCTGCGGACAAGGCCCAGGAGATGGCGCTTGCCGCTGCCGCGGCAGAGTCACAGCGTGAGCTCGATGCCGCTCGCAGCGAGGCCGAGCGCGCGCTTGCTGACTATCGCGCGAAGGTACAAGAGAAGTTTTCCGCCGCAAAGGCTCAGTCCGAGCAAGAGGCCGAGGGCCTGCGCGCGCAGCTGCGCGAACAGGAGCTGACGGCCAAAATGAACCTATCGAAGGCGGTCGCCGCGGCGGAGCGAGAGCGCGATGAGGCACGTGCCAAGCTGACGAGCGAGCTGGCGGTGCGCGATTCTCGCGAGGAACAGGTCAAGGCGGCACACGAGCTCGAGCTTGCGCAGGCCAAGCGCGCGAGCGATGACCTGATTCGCTACAAGGATGAAGAGATTGAGCGCCTTAAGGACATGAAGGTCCGCCTGTCCACCAAGATGGTGGGCGAGTCGCTCGAGCAGCACTGCGAGACCGAGTTCAACCGTCTGCGCATGACGGCGTTTCCCAACGCGTACTTCGAGAAAGACAACGATGCGTCCGAGGGTACCAAGGGCGACTTTATCTTCCGCGAGTGCGACGCGAGCGGTAACGAGGTCATTTCAATTATGTTCGAGATGAAAAACGAGAACGACGAGACCGCGACCAAGCATAAAAACGAGGACTTCTTTAAGAAACTCGATCACGATCGTCGCCAGAAAGGCTGTGAGTACGCGGTGCTCTGCACGCTGCTCGAGCCCGAGAGCGAGCTCTATAACGCGGGAATCGTGGATGTGAGCTACCGCTACGAGAAGATGTACGTGATCCGCCCACAATTCTTCATTCCCATGATTACGCTGCTGCGCAACGCTGCCATGGGTTCGCTGCGCTATAAGCAGGAGCTGGCGGAGTACAAACAGCAGAATATCGACGTCACGAACTTCGAAGCCAAGATGGAGAAGTTCAAAGACGGCTTCTCGCGCAACTACAACTTGGCGAGCAAGCAGTTCGAGTCGGCGATCAAGGAGATTGATGCTGCCATTAAGCAGCTCGAGAAGACCAAGGATGATCTGCGTCGCAGTACCGAGAATCTGCGTCTGGCCCACAACAAGGCCGATGAGCTTACCATTCGCAAGCTCACGTGGGGCAACAAGACCATGAAGGCGGCGTTTGACGAGGCGCGCGGGGCTGCGACGGAGACAAACGATGAGCCCGCCGAGGCGGATTCATATGAGGTCGAGGATGCCGAGTAAGGCATAGCATATCGCGCAAAAAGTGGGGCCGCTGGCGATGTTGCCAGCGGCCCCGTTTCGTTCCAGTATGGTCGGCTAGTTCTCGAGCAGGTCCTCGATAAAGCCGACGCGGTAGTTTTTGAAGATGACCTCGCCGCCGTCTTGCGTGGCGTCCAGATCGACATCGCCCATGATGCCAAAGTCGTGGTCGCCATCCTCGTCGGCAAAGATCTGGTGCACGTGCCACACGTGATCGGTCTTCTCGTCGGATTCATCGATGGAAAACATCGCGGCGCTGCGGGCGTCTCCGTCGGTGAGGATTTCCTCGTGCTGCTCGTGATAGGCGTCGAGGGCCTTTTGCCAGCGGACCTCACTCATGCCCCAGTCCTCGTCGAGCTCGCCCAGATCGCGCACGTGTCCACGGGCCGCAAGGGTCACGCGGCGGAAGAGCGCGTTGCGCACCAAAAGCGTGCAGCCGCGACGGTCCGCAACGACCTCGTCGATGCCCTGCGGCGGTGCGGCGTCGAGCGCAGCGGGGTTGCCGGCGTTCTCCCACTCGTCCACCAGGCTCGAGTCGACCGAGCGCACCACAAAGCCGAGCCACGAGATAATGTCACGCAAGCGCTCATCGCGCTTCTCAATGGGCACGGTGCGATCGAGGGAACGGTAGGCCTCGGCTAGGTAACGCAGCAGAATGCCCTCGGAGCGGGCGATGCCGAGCTTTTGGATATAGCCCTTAAAGTCGCTCGCGCTCTCCAGCATGTCGCGCAGGACGCTCTTGGGCGAGAGCTGATAGTCGTTGGCCCAGGGTACTTCCTGACAGTACTTGTCGAAGGCGGCATCGAGTAAATCCTCGAGCGGCTTTTCGTAGGTGACATCCTGGATGCGCTCCAGGCGTTCCTCATATTCGATGCCGTCAGCCTTCATTTCGGCCATCGCGCGGTCGCGCGCGGCGCGCTCCTGTGCGCGCAATACCTGCTTGGGGTCCTCGAGCGTAGCCTCGACCATCGAGATGAGGTCCATGGTATAGGTCTCACTCTCGGGATCGAGTAGCTCCAACGCGGCAAGCAAGAACGGCGAGAGCGGCTGGTCGAGCGCAAAGTCCTCGGGCAGATCGACCGTCAGTGCATAGTCGATGTCTGGCGCGGCGTCAGTCGGGGCGTCGGGCGCGGGCGGCACCTCGGTGCGAACGACGACGCCGGAATCGATGAGCGTGGCGAAGATTTCGTCGGCACGAACCTCGAGCTTGGCCTTTTCCTCGGGCGTTTGCAGGCTTGTCTCGATGAGGTCGTGCACACGGGCTCGGGCATCGCCGCCCTGCTCGACCACGCTAATCACCATGGAGTGCGTGATACGCAGGCGCGGCTTGAGCGTTTCGGGCTGCGTCTCGATCAGGCGCTCAAAGGTCTGCTTGTTCCAGGTGACAAAGCCCTCGGGGGCCTTTTTCTTTTTAATTTTACGGAGCTTCTTGGGGTCGTCGCCCGCCTTGGCCATGAGCTTGGCGTTCTCGATCTCGTGCTCCGGGGCCTCGGCGATGACCATGCCCTCGGTGTCAAAGCCTGAGCGCCCGGCGCGACCAGCGATCTGATGGAACTCGCGGGCGCGCAGGCGACGCATCTTGTAGCCATCGAACTTGGTGAGCGCGGTGAGCACCACGGTGTGGATGGGCACGTTGATGCCGACGCCGAGTGTGTCGGTGCCGCAAATGACGGGCAGTAGGCCCTGCTGCGCCAGGCGCTCGACCAACAGGCGATAGCGCGGCAGCATACCGGCGTGGTGCACACCGACGCCACATCCGAGCAGACGTTTGAGGATCTTGCCAAAGGCCGTCGAGAAGCTCGTGCCTTTGGCGGCTTCCTTAATAGCCTCGCGCTGCTCCTTGCTGGCAATGCCAAAGTTGGCGAGGGATTGCGCCGTCG
>UROA01000042.1 GCA_900549355.1 uncultured Collinsella sp.
CCAAAAAGTGATTGCAGCCTTCGTTGCAGCGGGCGTCGCCGCCTGCGGAGGCACAACCGCTTCCGCAGGCAACGTAGGCCACGTTATGTTGAATGGATTTGGCCATAAGAGACTCGCCTATTTCTTAAGAAGGTACGGATAGTTGTCGCGCACGGCCTTGATGGTCAGGCGGACGGCCTCGGGAAGGCCGGTGTTGACGGCATCGACCGAGACGGTGCGGACCGTGCCGGCGACGCGGACCTTAAAGTGATTCTCGTCCACGGCCAGGAAGCCCTCGTTCTCGGAGTTCTCCATGTCCTGCTCGTTCCAGAACAGGGTGAGCTTGTCCTTGTAGGGACGACCCTCCTGGTAGGGGCAGAACACGGCGCAGTTGCCGCACTCGTTGCACATGCCGTCGACATGGACGACCTGATGCTTAGCCAGACCCGGCACCTTAATGGCAACATTGGCGCGGTTGGGGCACACGTCGCAGCAGACCTCGCACACGGAACCGCAGCCCAGGCAGCGAGTCTTGGTGCAGTTGCGCTTGTCGCGGCAGAGCGTACCCTTGCGCTCGTAGCAGGTGTCCTCGCGACCGGCCTGCTCGTTGCAGTCGGCGTACTTGTTAAAGTCCACGCCGGCGATGGCGCGGGCGACTTCGGCGGCGTCGGCAATAGCCTCGACCACGGTGGCCGGACCGCGACGGCAATCGCCTGCAGCCCAGACGCCCTCGACGCCGGTGGAGGTGGCGGCAAGGCGGCCGCGACGGTCGTGCTCGACGCCCGCAGCATCGTACAGGCTGGCATCGATGCCCTCGCCCACGGCGCAGATCACCGTGGTGGCGGGAAGCTCGACGGTCTCGCCCGTGGCGACGGGGCTGCGACGGCCGCTTGCATCCGGCTCGCCAAGCTCCATAACGTCGCAGGTCAGCACGGCGCCGTTAAGCGCCTTGGGGGCCAGCAGCTCGCAGAACTCAACACCGTCGGCAAGAGCAAGATCAAGCTCTTCCTCGTCAGCGGGCATCTGCTTCTTGGTGCGGCGGTAGACCAGGCGCACGTTCTTCACGCCGGCCAGGCGCTTGGCCACGCGGGCCGCGTCCATGGCGGTGTTGCCGGCGCCAATGACCACGACGTCCTCGCCCAGCTCGAGCTTCTCGCCCTTCTTGGCGGCCTCGAGGAACTCCAGCACGTCGAGCTCGGCGCCCTCGCCCAAGCCCGCAGAGCCGGGCATCCAGGCACCGGTGGCCACGACCACGTCAGTAAAGCCTTGAGCCTTGAGTTCGTCGATGGAATCCACGCGAGCGTTGAGCTGCACCTTGGCGCCAAAGGCCAGGCAGAGCTCGGCATCGTGGGAGATATCGTCGCTCGCGATACGGAACTCGGGGATCACGTGACGGACCACGCCTCCGAGCGAGTCGCGGGCCTCGAAGATGGTGACGGGCACGCCGGCGCGCGTCAGGAAGAACGCCGTCGCCAGGCCGGCCGGGCCGCCGCCGATAACGGCAACGTTGCGCTCGCCGTCGTTGGCAATAGCCTGAGCACGCAGCTTGGGCAGCACGGCGGTCATGGCCTCGCGGGCGGCCTTGAGCTTGCTGGCGCGGATCTGGGCACCCTCGGGCTCGTAGAACGCACGCTCGCAGGCACGGCCGCAGGGATGCGGGCAGATGGTGCCGGTAATGAACGGCAGGGCGTTGCGCTCGATGATAATGTTGAGCGCGTCCTCGTAGCGGCCCTCGTCAACAGCCGCCAGATAGGCGGGAATATCCTGCTGAATGGGGCAGCTCGTGCGGCACGGCGTGGTAAAGCAGTCGTTAAGCGGGCTCTTGCCGGCGACCTTGCGGTCGGGCAGCGGGCGCAGCGGCTTCTTGTAGAGCGGGTTGGTGAGCGAGTCGGACTGGATCGCGGTCACGGCCTCGAGAGAGACGCCCGCGAACGGCTTGCCATCCAGGTCGGTAAACTCGCCGGCCATCTGGCTAAAGCGCTCGTAGCCACCGGGCTTGAGCACGTCGGTCGCCAGGGTAACGGGCCAAATGCCGGCGTCATACAGGGCGCGGATGTTGTAGACCGTGGCACCGCCGGAGTAGCTGATGCGCAGCTTGCCATCGAACTGCTCGGTAATGCGACGGGCGGCCTCGATGGTCAGCGAGAACAGCGAACGGCCGGACATGTACATCTCGGTGGAAGGCAGCTCGTTCCTCGTCACGTCGACGGGGAAGGTATTGGTCAGCTTGACGCCAAACTCCAGGCCGCGCTCGGCGCACAGGGCAATCAGGCGCTCGAACATGGGCACGGCGTCGGCCCACTGCAGGTCCTCGCGGAAGTGCGTGTCATCGAAGACGATGTAGTCAAAGCCCAGCTCGTTCAGACGCTGGCGGGCAAACTCATAGCCCAGTAGCGTGGGGTTGCACTTGATGTAGGTGTTGAGGCCCTTCTCGGTGATCAGATAGGTCGCGATGCGCTCGATCTCCGCCGGCGGGCAGCCATGCAGCGTGGACTCGGTAATGGAGTTGGAGACGCGCGCCGGGATGGATTCGACAAATGCGGCGTCGACATGCTCAAACTTGTCAAGGTTAGCGAGCGCCCACGTGCGGCACTCGTTCCAAACCTCGGAGCCGCTGGCGTCCTTCATGCCCTCGATGTAGGCGTCGACCTTGGGGCTCTTGATGCCCTCGAGGTCATAGCCCACGGACATGTTAAAGACAAAACCGTCCGGGCTGCCCAGGCCGTACTCGCGAGCGATCAGGTGGCAGGCAAACCATGCCTTCACGTACTCGGCAAAAGCCTGCGGAACCTCGAGCTCGGTCGACCACTCGCAGTTGTAGCACTCGTCCTGCGCCACAATGCAGGGCTTGTTGACGCACTTGGAGAGCTCCTCGCCGTCCATAACCTGAACGGTCTTGAGCTCAAAGAAGCGGGAACCGGCCACGTAGGATGCCACGATGTTTTGGGCAAGCTGCGTATTGGGACCGGCGGCCGGGCCAAACGGAGTCTCGATGCGCTCGTCAAAAATGGGAAGCGCGCCCTCCTGGTTGGTCGTGACCATCTTGCGCACGCCAAAGACGGCGCCCTGGGTCTTGTGCTCCTCGATGATCCAGTTCATCAGCTGCGAAAACGGGATCGGCCTCATGATGTCGCTCATAATGAGCTCCTCTCTGTAACGCCCGGCGAGACCGCGCGACGGGCGCAAATACGGTGTAGCGCTAGCACAGCGCCGGCGACCCCGCGGAGGTCGCCTATACGCGCGTCGGATGCGGCGAAACATCCGACGCGCGTGAATCTACTTGTGAATTAGTAGGTGCGATCGTTGAGCGTGCTCCAGAGCTTCTTGGACTCAGCCATGGTCCACGCGTTGATCTTGTCCTCATCAATCCCAACGAACTCGCGATCCTTGTACAGGACGCGGCCGTTGATAATGGTGGTGCGGCAGTTTTTGCCCATCATGCCAAAGAGCATGTGGCCGTCGATGTTCTCCTCGCTCAGCGGCGTAAAGGGCTTGTAGTCCATAACGATAACGTCGGCGGCAGCGCCGGCCTCGAGCACACCAAGCTTGCGATCGAAGTACTTGCTCGCCATCTTGGCGTTGTTCTCGAACAGCATCGTCATGGCCTCGCACCAGCCCACGTTGGGCATGGCAGCGTTGTGGCGCTGAATGATCAGGAAGACCTTAAGGCTCTCGAGCATATCGTGGGTGTAGGCGTCGGTACCCATGCACACGGGGATGCCGCGGCGGAAGAACTCGAGCACGGGGGCGCAGCCCACGGCGTTGCCCATATTGGATTCGGGGTTGTTGACCAGCCAGGTGCCGGACTCCTTGACGATATCCATCTCGGCAGGCGTCACGTGGATGCAGTGGCCCAGCATGGTGTCGGGACCCAGCAGGTTGTGCTGCAGCAGGCGCTCGACGGGGCTGATGCCACCGCGGTTGAGGCGGGAGTCCCACACGTCATTCATGCCCTCGCACACATGGATGTGGAAGCCGGTCAGGCCGTTGTTGGCCTCGGCCATCTTGTCCATGGTCTCGTCCGACAGCGTAAAGGTGGCATGCCCGCCAAACATGGCAGCGATCATGTGGTTGTCGTTATCGCGACGCTCCTTGGCGGCCCACTGGGCAAATTCGGCGTTCTCGGCAATAGCCTGGTCGCATTTTTCCTGGCCACGGCGATCGGAAACCTCGTAGCACAGGCACGAACGCATGCCCAGCTCCTGAGCCGCATCCTTAATGGTAAAGAGGCTTCCCGGGATCTCACAGAAGCTCGCGTGATGATCGAAGATCGTAGTGACGCCATCGCGGATGGAGTCCAGAATCGTGGCATAGGCGCTGGCCTTGGTGCCGTCGAGCGTCAGGTTGTCGTCGATCTTCCACCACTGCTGCTCAAGATTCTCCAGGAAGTTGGTGGGGTTGCAGCCCTTAATGGCAAGGCCGCGGGCCAGACCCGAGTAGATGTGGGTGTGGCAGTTGATGAGTCCAGGCATGATGAGGTTGCCCTGGGCATCGACGTACTCGGCATCCGGGTACTTGGCCTTGAGCTCGCGCTCGGGGCCCACTTCGACGATCGTATCTCCGTCAATGGCGACCGCACCGTTTGGAATGAACGGGGTCTGAGCGTTGCGGGTAAAAACGGAACCGTTAGCGACCAGAAGCATGGATGCTCCCTTCAACATCAGAGGCGGGGTTTGACACCTCTGACATGGCGGAGTGCGAAGCGCCGGCCTACACCGGAAACGGGCCCTCTCCCGTCAACGCTTCACCAAAGGGACAAACCCTTTGAAGTGCGGCTTGGCGCCGCATGACGTCGGCGGACGAGGCGATGCGTCCGCCGACGAATAGCACCAAATTGGTTACTTCTTGCTCTCGGGCAAGACCAGATCCACGGCAGCGTCCTTGGCAGCATCGATGTGCTGAGCCACGACCGGCGTCTGCGGAAGGATCAGGTTAAGGACAATGGCCATGATGGCGGTGGGGGTTACGGCATTGGAGCCGATGACGGTGGACACCCAGGCGGGCATACCCTCGCCGGCAAGGCAACCGCTGGCCATCCAGATACCCAGGCCAAAGACGACGGAGGTGCCGACGATGGTGGTAGTGCGCTGCGTGAGGCCCTCGCGGGTGAACATGCGCACGCCGTTCATGGTGATGGTGCCAAAGACGCCGACGGTCGCGCCGCCGATGACGGGCTGCGGGATAGCGGAAAGGACGGCAGAGAGCTGCGGGAACAGACCGGCGATGGCAAAGACGGCCGCAATGATCACAAAGACCCACTTGTTGACGACCTTGTTGGAGCAGATGATGCCCACGTTCTGGCCAAGGGCGCTGGTGGGAAGACCGCCCAGCAGACCGCCGACCATAGAGGTGAGGCCCTGGGACACGATAGCGCCGGAGAGCTCGCGCTCGGTGGGCATACGGTCGATGGAGCCCAGGCAGGCGGCGGAGACGTCACCGATAACCTGGATGGCAACCATGGGGAACACGACGGCGAGGGTAATGCAGACCTCGGGATCAAACTCGAGCGCGTAGGGCATGAGCTTGGGAAGAGCGAAGACCTGAGCGGTGGCGACGCTGGAGAAGTCGATCATGCCAAAGGGGATGGAGACGATCATGCCAACGATCATGCCAAAGAACACGGATCCCAGCTTGAGCGTGCCCTTGCCAAAGTTGGCGAGCGCAAAGACCACGGCGAAGGTGATAAGAGCGACGCACCAGGCCTGCGGGGTGCCCCACAGCGGCGTACCCATACCGCCGGCCATATACTTGACGGCCGTGGGATACAGCGAAACGCCGATGGAGAAGATGACCGTACCGGTCACGACGGGCGGGAACAGCCACTTGATCTTGCTGTAGGCCAGACCAAAGAGGACCGCGACGGCGCCGCCGACGATCTCGCCACCCAGCAGCGCACCAAAGCTAAAGCCCGAGGCACCCATGGCCTGCAGGGCCGGCAGGAACGCGAACGAAACGCCCATGACGATGGGCAGGCCGCCGCCGATGCGACGGAAGGGAGCGAAGGCCTGAAGGGCCGTGTCGATCGCCGAAAGAATGAGCGCGACCTGGATGATGTCGGTACTCTGCTGGCTATTAAAACCGTAGACGCCGGCCATGATGACCGCCGGGGTAATGATGCCGGCAAACGATGCCAGTACGTGCTGAAGGGCACACGGGATCATTTCCTTAACGGGAGGCATGCCTTCGCGAGTGAACAGGGCTTCAGTGCCGTTCGTAACCGTCTCCTGGGTCATTTGACCACCAATCCTCGAAATAGTTGTTTTCGCATCTAACGCTCTATTGTGACGCAGTGCGGGGTTGAGGTTGTGCCTTCATTGCATATCGTATTAAAGATGATTCTCATTCTCAATAATAATTTTTTGTTATCAGACTATTCTTCAGCTGAAATTACGCATTTCCGCAGGTCAAGAAAGTGTCTGGTCAAAATAACATCTAACATTTCTTTTGGTCAACCGTTTACCGCTAAATTCCTACCGTTCGTCTGCATTACGCAATGCACCTGCGGATATACGAGATGATGGGCAGCGTGTTACCATGAGAAAAAATTGTTATGAACATTTCCGATTTCACCCAAAGGAGTTGCCCGTGAACGAGACCGTACGTCGCTTTTTGCCGATGGTCGATTTTCTGGAGCAGATACTCGGCAAAAACAGCGAAATCGTGCTGCACGATTTCTCGGATCCCGACCACGCCATCGTCGATATTCGCAACGGCATCGTGAGCGGCCGCAAGATCGGCGGTCCCGCCACCGATCTGGCACTCAAGATCATGCACGACGCCAAGTATCGCGACCTGCCGTTTATTACGGGCTACGAGGGGCGCGGTGCCGGCGGCAAAACGTTGGAGTCAGCGACGTACTTTATCCGCGAGAATGACGAGATCGTCGGTATGCTCTGCGTCAACACCGACCTCTCGACCGTGCGCTCCATCAACGCCATGGCGCAGCAGCTCATGGCGTGCTTCGACGCGGCGCCAACGCGCACGGAGCCCGCCCCTATCGAGGTCGAAAGCCTTTCGGAGTCCACACAGGAGCTCATCGACCGCAGCATTACCGAGTTGCTGAGCGCGCGCGGGCTGGATGTAGCGTCGCTTGGTCAGAGCGACCGCGTGGACGTCATTCGCCACCTCAACGGTAACGGGGTGTTCATGCTCAAGGGCGCCGTGGCCTGCGCCGCCGCCGCGCTGGGCATCTCAGAGCCCAGCGTCTACCGCTACCTGCAAAAAGTCCGCAAGGAAGGCTAACGAGCAAAATGAAGCGCGGCTCCACAAGCGATCCGTCACTTGACAAAAGACCCTGCAGCTCGCACTGCAGGGTCTTTTTGCATGTCATGTTTAGTTGTGGCCAACACCGTAGAGAGCGGCGACGACCTCGATCTCGACCAGACCGCCAGCCGGAAGGGCGGCAACCTGGAAAGCGCTGCGCGCGGGGAACGGGGCCTCGAACTTGGAGGCGTAGATCTCGTTCACGGCGGCGAAGTCGGCGATGTCGGCCAGGTAGACCGTGGTCTTGACGACATCGGCAAAGGTGGCGCCGGCAGCGGTCAGCAGGGCCTCGACGTTGGCGAGGGACTGCTTGGCCTGGGCCTCGACGCCCTCGGGCATCTTGCCAGTTGCGGGATCGATGCCCAGCTGGCCGGACAGGAACACCATGTTGCCGGCCTGGATACCGGGGGAATACGGGCCGATGGCTGCGGGTGCGTTATCGGAAGACACGACGGTCTTGCTCATGTTTTTCTCCTTACGATCAATTGAGAGAGCGTGAGCGCGGTGTTCACACCGGGAGGCACAGTTCGGTCTGAACACCGCGCTTGATTGGGATAGTACTCAAGGTTTCCGCGCGATGCAAGATTATTATCACGTTGCGAGAATATTTTATCGCCCAACGGTTTCCCCGAACCGCTGAACGGTTCTCATGTGGAGCAGCCAGTCCAAGCTGCTGAAGACTTTGTCCTGCTTAGGCTGCGGGCGTCGCCCACCGCAGCGACGCCACTATACTTTTGAGTATCTGAGCATTTTGAAAGGCAGGATATGACCGCAACCGCCAGTCGAACCACCAACCGCAGACCCGAGCTTTTGGCTCCCGCCGGAGGGCCCGAGCCTTTTGCCGCCGCACTCGCCGCGGGGGCAGACGCCATCTATTGCGGCATGGGCAGCTTCAACGCCCGCCGCAAGGCAACCAACTTTACCGACGAGGCCTTTGAGCAAGCCTGCCGCGCCGCACATCTAGCCGGGTCGCGCGTCTACGTCACGGTCAACATCGTCATCAAGCAGTCCGAGATGGGCGATGCGCTGCAACTCATCCATCGCTGCTCCACGCTGGGCGCCGACGCCTTCATCATCCAGGACTGGGGCCTGTTCTTTGAGGTCAAGCGCACCATGCCCGGCATCGAGACGCACATCTCGACCCAGGCGAACATCCATGATGACCGCGGAACGCTTTGGTGCCGCGAGCAGGGCGCCGATCGCGTGACCCTCTCGCGCGAGCTCTCCATCGACGAGATCGCCGCCGTTCACAACGCCGCGCCCGATGTCGACCTCGAGGTCTTTAGCCATGGCGCCATCTGCTTTTGCTACTCGGGCCTGTGCCTGCTTTCGAGTTTTGCCATGGCGGGACGATCGGCCAACCGTGGCATGTGCGCCCAGCCCTGCCGCCTGCCCTACGAGCTGATCGACGAGAACGGTCGCGCGCTCCCCCCCGCCGGCCGCGAGCGTGCGCTGTGCCCGCGCGACACCAACACGTCGCAGCTTGTTCGCCGTCTGTATGACGCCGGCGCCGCATCGCTCAAGCTCGAGGGCCGCATGAAGGCCCCCGATTACGTGTATTCCATCGTCGATGTGTATCGTCACCAGATTGATGACATGCTGGCCGGGGTCGCCGTAGATAAGGACGAGGTAGCCGCCCGCCAGCGCCAGCTCAAGCGCTGCTTCAACCGCGACTTTACGCACGCCTATCAGGACGGCACCTCGGGCGACGAGATGATGAGCTATGAGCGTTCCAACAACCGCGGCCAGATCGTGGGCACGGTGCTGGGCAGCCGCCCGGCCAACCGCGATGTGCGCGGCCTTAAGCCCGACGACCGCCGTCGCCGCGCCGCCATCGCCCGCATTGAGCTGTTTGAGCCCGTGGGCAAGGGCGACCTGCTGGAGCTTCGCCACGACGATGAGTTCGACCAATTCCTGACCACCATCGCCGCCGATGATGCCGCCGCGGGCGACATCATCGAATGTCGCGTTCCCCGCAGCATGCCTGAGGGCTGCCGCGTCCGCGTGATTCGCAGTCAGCGCGCCATCGACGCCGCCGGCGCCGCGCTCAAGCGCGATGTGCTGCGCCGCCGAGCTGTTGACGTGTCCGTCGTGGCGCGCCTGGGCGAGCCGTTTACTGTCACACTCACCTGCTGTGACAACCCCGCGCTCACCGCCACCGCCACGGGCTTCACCGTCGAGGCCGCCAAGACCCGCGCCGTTGAGGCGACAGACCTGGTTGAGCATGTGGGCCGCATGGGTTCCTCGCGCTTTGAGGCCGCAAGCTTTGATGTGACACTCGATGAGGGCTGCGGTATGGGCTTCTCCGCCGTGCACAAGGTGCGCGCCGCCGCCTGCAAGGCGCTGGAGGAGGCCATTCTGTCGCCATACGAGGAGCGCGCGAAAACGCTCGAGTTGCCGGCGATTGCAACCAGAGATTCCCGCCCTGCGCCCGAGCACTACCGCGATGAGCCGCAGATCTGCGCCACCATCACCTCGCTCGAGGCCGCCGAGGCAGCGCGCGCGGAGGGTGCAACGCGCATCTATATGACCACCGACACGCTCGATGCGGCCGAGCTCTCCCCCGCCGATGCATTTGAGCAGGGCATCGTACCCGTGCTCGACGAGGTCTGCCGCGCCGTTGACCACGTACGCATCGACCCGTGGGTTGTTGCCGGCGCCACGGTCGCTATTGGCAACATCTCTGAGCTTGCCCTGGCCGCCCAGGTTGGCGCCACGGCCGAGATTCGCTCTTGCCTGCCGGTGCACAACACGCCCTGCATGGAGGCGCTTGCCGAGCGCGGAGCCGGTGCGTTTTGGCTCTCGCCCGAGATCACGCTCGACGAGATTGTCTCGCTCGGCGCCGCGGCGCCCGCGACTCTGGGCATCACCGTCTTTGGCCGCCCGCGCGTCATGACAAGCGAGCATTGCATTCTGCAGGTTGCCAACGGCTGCATCCACGATTGCGCCAACTGCCGCCTGCGTGCCCGCAAGCTCTCGCTCAAGAATATCGACGGAAAGGTCATGCCGGTGCGTACCGACATCCACGGCCGCTCACGCCTGTACGACGCCTACCCCATCGACCTCACGCCTCAGGTTCCTCAGCTGCTCGATGCCGGCGTGCGTCGTCTTATGGTCGACGGAACCCTGCTCGAGACCGATGAGATCGCCCGTGCCGTCGCTCGCGTCCGTCGCGCCGTCGAGGCGGCTCAAGCCGGCCGCAAGCCCGCCGTCCGCCTGCGCGGCGCCACCTCGGGCTGCATGTTTGTGGGAATTAGCTAACCGAAAGGCTTACACGTGAACGAAGAACCTCAAGTCCTCTACTGCGACGCCTGGCTCATGGCCATCGACAAGCCCGCCGGCATGATCGTCCACGGTGACGGCACCGGCGAGCGCACACTTACCGACTACGCCAGCGACCTGCTGCTGGCCATGGGCGACGGCTTTGCCGCGACCGACATGCAGCCGCTCAACCGCCTGGACCGCGACACCACCGGCGTGGTGCTGTTCTCGCTCGACAAGCAGACGCAACCCGCTTTTGACCAGATGATCATCGACCACGCATTCGAAAAGCACTATCTGGCGCTCGCCGAGGGCAAGATCGACTGGAACGAAAAGCTCATCGACAAGCCCATCGCCCGCGACCGCCACGACAGCCGCAAGATGCGCGACGGCGCCAGCGGCAAGCCATCACAGACGCGCGTGAAGGTGCTCAAGCGCCTTAAGAGCCGCCGTGGCCTGCCCACGCGCTCGTATATCGATGTTGAGTTGCTCACCGGACGCAAGCATCAAATCCGCGTGCATCTGGCGAGCGAGCGTCATCCCCTAGTTGGCGACGACCTGTACGGAACGCCGCGCCCTTGCGGTCTGATGCTCCACGCCCACAGCGTGTCCTTCACGCATCCCGTTACCGGCGAGCACATTCACATCGAAGCCCCCTGCCCCTGGGAGCCCTAAACCTGCCAAAAAGGGACAGGTTTATTTTGGCAGGTTTTATCTGGGCAAACGTCAAAACCACCACAAAGGGTGCTACCCCTTCGCGGTGGTTTTGTCGCGATGACTCTGTCGGGTTCCCAAAGATCTCGATCTGTAACAGTTAGAGCCCATTTTCCGGTCTATCTGTTACAGATCGAGACATGCGAATCCTCCTCAAGGGAAAATCTCAATCTGTAACAGTAACTCGGCAAAATCAGCCCCAGATGTTACAGATTGAGACAAAGGGGTGGCTCGGTTCGAAAGTATCTCGATCTGTAACATCTAACCCACTTTTAACAGTCTAGTTGTTACAGACTTAGATAAACCGGCAGACAACGAAAGCGGCAACGCCCGTGATGGACGTTGCCGCTTTTCTATTGAGAAAACTAAATGGTTTTGGCCTTGTCCCATCGCTAGACCGTGATGACGTTGTCCATTGCGCGGTACTTGGCGGGGACCTCGCCTGCGGTAATGATCGTTGCGTCGCGGAAATCTGCGAACTTGACGGGCGCCACCATGCCAAATTTACTGGCGTCCGAGATTACGAAGCGTTTGGCGGTATGGCGCATCGAGATACGCTTGACCTGTGCTTCCTCGATATCCGGTGTGGTGAGACCTTGCTCGGCGGCGATGCCGTTGGAACCCCAAAAGCCGCAGTTGAAGTTATAACGGTCCAGAGTTGCCAAGGCATCGGGACCGACGAGCGCCTCGGTCTCGGGCTTGAGCTCGCCGCCCAGCACCACGGTGCGCATGCCGCGTAAAGCGAGATGCTGAGCATGGAGCACAGAATCGGTCACATAGGTGACGCCCTCAAGGCGCGGAAGATGCTCAATGAGCCTGAGCGTCGTCGAGCCCGAGTCGATGTATACAAAGCTCTCAGGCTCCACGAGCGCCGCCGCGCGGGCGCAGCTGCGCTCCTTGTCATCGTTATGGAGATCGCTGCGCTCGTTGATCGTCAGGTCGCGCGTCACGTGCGCGCGCTCCATACTCGTCGCGCCTCCGTGCACCTTGGCGATACGGTGTGCGCGGTCGAGCGTCTGCAGATCGCGCCGAATGGTAGACGCCGTCACGCCCAGGGCTTCGGCAAGCTCCGGCACGGTAACCGAGCCGGCCTGCTGCACCATCGACACGATTGCGTTGAGTCTATCTTCCGCAAGCATCGCTTACTCCTCCTCGGGGTACACGACTCCCCAATCGGCGCGGAGCTTGGTCATCAGCTCCATAACATCAGAAGCATAGTCCAGCAGCTCGCGCCTGGAGTCATCGCCGGCAACGGCCTTCTCCAGGTCGGCCATCTCGTAGCACAGAGCGTATGCCTCGGTGCCAGCGTGGACCTCCTCACGGTGACCGTCCGCAGTCCACACGATGGTCGCGTGATCGGCACGCGGATATTCATTGACCTCGATGTAGCACCTATCGAAGCTGATAACCGAGCGCTTGGGCTGCTTGGAGTGTAGCGTAAGACTCACCACGCCCAGCTGCTGTTCGGCATTACGGCAGACGATGCCGCCCGCAACGTCGACACCGGTCTCACAGGTGTTGCCCAGCGATACGACCTCAGCAGGCTGGCTTGCCATAAAGAGGCGCATAACGGACAGGGCATAGACGCCAATGTCGAGCATGGCACCGCCAGCAAGGTTGCGGTTATAGAAGCGGTTGGTCAGATCGCCGTACTCCTTATAGCTGCCAAAGTTGAGCTGAGCGAGGTTCATGTGACCAAACTCGCCGGCATCCATGCGGCGGCGCAGCTCTTGATACAAGGGCATGTGGAGCACCGTGGTGGCGTCCATAAGGACCACGTTATGCTCGTCGGCAATGGCACGTGCCTCGTCGAGCTCGGCGGAGTTTAGGGTAATGGCCTTCTCACAGAGCACGTGCTTGCCAGCTGCCAGAGCGGCGCGAAGATAGGTGATATGCGTGTTATGCGGGGTGGTGATATAGATCGCGTCGATGTTCGGATCGGCATAGAGGTCCTCGACCGATTCATAGACCTTTTCGATGCCATACTGCTCGGCAAAAGCTTGAGCCTTGGATAGGGTGCGGTTGGCGACGCCCGCAAGCTTGCGGCCGGCCAGCGCGAGAGACTGGGCCATCTGGTTGGCGATAACGCCGCACCCGATCACAGCCCAACGAAGCTCGGGAGCCGTAAAGATATCATCGGGGAACGGCTTGCCCTGGACCGAAGCGAACGCTGCCCTTGCGGCTGCCGCGGAGTCGAGTGGAGCCAGCTTGGAATCTGCCATATGTGCCTCCTGCGTCGTGAAAAGTCTTTCATTTCTGACAGCTCTATATTCGCACAAATGCGCGTGTATGTGCGTAGTTCTGCGTGTATTACCGTCAAACGGTCAAAATTCAGCCGCATTCGGGGCATAGACACGCATTATCACGCAATGTTACGCACAGAAATACGCACAAATACGCACTAATCATTGCTCAGAGGGTAGCGCACAGAGATGTGGTGTAAGAGGCGGGGCATGCCCCGCCTCCGCCCTTTCTTGAAAAGGAGGGGACACCGCCTAGAATTC
>UROA01000043.1 GCA_900549355.1 uncultured Collinsella sp.
ATCGTACAGGGAGGCGGGCGGCAAGAACTTTTCCGGCGGCCAGCGCCAGCGCCTGACCATCGCGCGCGCCCTGGTGGGCTCGCCTCAGATATTGATCATGGACGACTCCGCCTCGGCACTTGACTTTAAGACTGATGCGGCGCTTCGCCATGCCATCCACGAGCGCAGCGTGTGTGGCGCTGCTGAGGGCGGGCTGCCGCTGACTACGGTGATCGTAAGCCAGCGCGTTTCGACCGTGCGCGACGCCGACATGATCTGCGTACTCGACCACGGCTCGGTTGCGGGCCTGGGCACGCATGACGAGCTGTATGCAAGCTGCCAGCTCTACCGCGAGATTTGCCAGTCGCAGCTGCGACGCGAGGAGCTCGAGGGCCAGCAGGGGAGCACGACGCCCACGCCCACCCCAAGACCCGCGTCCGCCCCAGGCGCCGTGTGCGCCCCCGCATCCGTCTGCGCAAAGGAGGGCTGCTAAATGAATCCGTACACTTCCTCCGGTTCGGTCGCCACGATGCCGGCCAACGTGTCCGGTAACGATAACCTCAACGACCTGGGCGACGGTCCGCGCCAGCCCGGCGATCCCGAGCGCTATCCCGTGGGTGCGGTGACTCGCCGCCTGATGGGCTACGTTCGTCCGCATCGCGTCTCGTTTGTGGCATCGTTTTTGAGTGCCGCCGTCTCGGTGATCCTGCAGCTCTACACGCCCATCCTCATTGGCGAGAGTATCGACCTGATCGTTGCCGCCGGACAGGTGGACTTTGACGCACTGCTGCCGCTCGTTACCAAGCTCGCGATTGTCGTCGTAGGTGCTGCGGCCTTCCAGTGGCTACAGGGCTACTGCGTCAACCGCCTGTCCTACGAGACGGTGCGCGACATGCGCGTGGAGGCGAGCGACAAGCTCAGCCGTATGCCGCTCAGCTTTATCGACAGTCATGCCCACGGCGACCTTATGAGCCGCGTGGTCAACGACGTCGATCAGGTGGGCGACGGTCTGCTGCAGGGCTTCACGCAGCTTTTCACCGGCGTTATCACCATCGTGGGCACGCTTGCGTTTATGCTCTCCATTAACCTGGCCATGACGCTCGTGGTGGTGCTCGTCACACCGCTCTCCATCTTTGCGGCCGGCGCCATCGCCAAGCTTTCCAACAAAAGCTTTACGGCCCAGCAGCGTATTCAAGGGCAGCTCGGTGGTCATATCGAGGAGTACGTAGGCGAGCAAAAGCTAATCGACGCCTTTGCCTACGGCCCGAACGCCCAAGCGCGCTTCGACGCGCTCAATGCCGAGCTCTACACCGCGGGCGAGCGCGCGCAGTTTATGGGTTCGCTCTCCAACCCCGGCACGCGCTTTATCAACAACATCATCTATGCCGTGGTCGCTGTGATCGGCTGCGTGGGCGTAATCACGGGCGTGCCCGCGGCGCTTACGGTGGGCGGCGTGCAGATCTTCCTGTCCTATGCCAACCAGTACACCAAGCCGTTCAACGAGGTCACCAACGTCATTACGCAGATCCAGACCGCGTACGCCTCGGCGCGCCGCATGTTTGCGCTGCTCGATGCGCGCGAGCAGGAGCCCGACGCGTCGGACGCTGTAGAGCTTACCGCCCCGCAGGGTGAGGTGACTTTTGAACACGTGGACTTTAGCTACGTGCCCGACCGCAAACTGCTGCAGGATATCTGCATCGAGGCTAAGCCCGGCATGCGCTTTGCCCTGGTCGGCCCCACGGGCTGCGGCAAGACGACGCTCATCAACCTGCTGCTGCGCTTTTACGATATCGATGCCGGACGCATCATGGTCGATGGCAGGTCTTCGCGTGACTACACGCGCGCAAGCCTGCGCCGCGCCTTTGGCATGGTGCTGCAGGATACGTGGCTGTTCGAGGGCACGGTGGCGGAAAACATCGCTTACGGTTGCCCCGATGTCACGCGCGAGCAGGTTATCGAGGCCGCCAAGCGCGCGCATGCACACAAGTTTATCGTGCAGCTGCCAGGCGGCTACGATACGGTCATCGGCGAGGACGGCGGCACGTTTAGCCAGGGTCAAAAACAGCTGCTGTGCATCGCGCGCGTCATGCTCACCGACCCGGCGATTCTGCTGCTGGACGAGGCGACCTCGAGCATCGATACCCGCACCGAGCTGCAGGTGCAGGCGGCATTCGACGAGCTTATGGCCGGCCGCACAAGCTTTGTGGTGGCGCACCGCCTGTCGACGATCCGCAACGCCGACTGCATTCTGGTCATGCGCGACGGCCAGATTATCGAGCGCGGCACGCACGACGAGCTGCTAGCGGCAGGCGGCTTCTACGCCGAACTCTACCGCAGCCAGTTTGCCCAGTGAGCAAGCCCGTGGGGCAAATTAATCAATCGACAGACGGTGGTTTACATCTGTCACGTAAGTACTAAGATATTCATCTAATAAATTGCATTAGTGGCTTTAGTTTTGGGGGAAACGAGGCAACGTGACTATGACGTGCTCTTTGGTGGTTAACAGCAAGAGCGGTAATACCAGGATGGTTTCGGGCGCAATCAAGCGCGCTCTGCAGGCTGCGGGTGTTGATTTTGTCCATGCCGCGGCGTTGAGCGACGATGCGGATGCAGATCATGTTGCGCTCGAGGCGCAGGGCGCCTGCGCGGCCGACACGGTGCTCGTCGGTTTTTGGTGCGACAAGGGCGCGTGCACGCCTTCGGTCGCGGCGTTGCTCTCCGCTTTGCACGGCAAGCGCGTCTTCCTGTTTGGCACCTGCGGTTTTGGCGCCGACCAGAGCTATTACCAGCAGATTATTGATCGCGTAACTTCTAATTTGGCTGGGGATGCCGAGCTTGCGGGCTGGGCGATGTGCCAGGGCAAGATGGGCCCCGCGGTCAAGCAGCGCTACGAGGCCATGCTCGAGCAAGATCCCGACAATGTCCGCTTTAAGATGCTGTTCGATAACTGGGTCGCCGCAAAGGACCACCCCACCAAGGAAGATCTGGACAACATGGCTGCAGCCGCCAAAAAGGCCGTGCTGGGCGAGTAGACCGTCGCTCGCGATGCCGCGCGTTCAATCGTACAAACGTGAAAGCCTCGAGATTCTCGAGGCTTTTTTCTTGACACTTGTGGACGCAACCGTGGCAAGCGTTTGGGGCGATATTTTCCATCACCCCGATGACGAGGCCGTCCTGGATGACACGCTCTCATGCGTTCGCTGGATGTATTCAGAGTGGGGCGGACTTTCCGGATGGATGGGGTTTCGGAAAGTGCGTCCCAGAATTCGCCTTTGGAATGGGATGTAGTTTCCGGTTGGGGGCTCTGGTGGAAAATGCGACCCGGAATTTGCGTCCGGAGTGGGATGGAGTTTCCCAACGGGGCCGTAAGCGGAAACTGCATCCCACTCCGGACGTGAATTCTGGGACACGGTTTCCGCAAACAAAGAAGGCCACATAACGTGGCCTTCAACTTATATATGTTCGGCGATACACCCAAGACAAGCCGCGCTCCAACAACAGGGCGTCTGTCCGGGCGGAGGCATATAAGGTTCATCGCGAGTTCCGCACGCAAAGGAGGCCACTTAATGTGGCCTCCGTCTTGCGCAGGACTGTCCGAGCAGGGAACCTTATATGCCTCCGCCTGGACAGACGTTTCAGTTGTGGCTCAGCAGCTAGCAGCTACTTGATCTTGGTCGTACCCGGCGCCAGATTGGGGTCGGTCTCGTTGGCCTCGGTCTGGAAGTGCTCGGTGTACACATTCTTGCCGTCGCGGAACATCTCGTAGTACTGCATCTTGGCGTAATCCTCGCGCGCCTTGGTGGCGGCTGCTGCGGCGGCGTCGTCGCCGGTGACGTTGGAGGAGAGTGCCCAACGCAGGCTGGCGTCCTCGTAGCCCACGGAGTTGATGGCGGGCAGCGACTCGCGAAGCGTCATGTGCGCTTTCTGGTAGTCAGAAAGCGGGGCGCCGATCAGCTGCATAAGCTGCGTGGACAGGTAGTTGGTGGACAGGTCGTCGACCTCGCTCGTCTGGTCGCAGCCGGCAACGTCGTAGTTGGCCCAGATGATGTAGTCGGTCTGCCACAGGCGCTCTTGATGCGTAGCGTCGTCCTCGCCGGTAAACCACTTGTCGTTGAACTTGGACGGGAAGAACGGCTGGTGATCGCCCCAGAACACCACGACCACCTTGCGGTCGAGTTTGCTCAAGGCGTTGAGGAAGTAGCGCAGCGCCTGATCGGACTGCTCGATGCACGAGACATACTCGTCGACATCGGACAGCGTGCCGTCCTCGACGGTCTTGGTGTCCAGGTCGGTCGTGTCGATGTTGAGATGCATCTGCTTGTCGATCGGCAGCAGACCCGTATCGTAACCCGAGTGGTTCTGCATGGTCACGTCGAAGATAAACTGCGGATCGGCGTTCTGGTCGAGCAGCTCAAGAATCTTGTCGTAGGTCGCCTGGTCGGTCACCATACCGCGCAGGGTGTCGGCTCCCTGGAAGTCGTTGATGGACAGGAACCGGTCAAAGCCAAAGTCCTTGTACACGTTCTCGCGGTTCCAGTTGGTTGCGTGGTTGGGGTGCATGGCCGTGGTGGAATATCCGAGCGACTTGAACTGCTCTGCCAGGTTCCCGGTCGTCTCCATGTTGTAGATGGTGTAGGGGTACACGCCCGAGCCCAGGTTGGCCATGGAGTTGCCGGTCATAAACTCAAACTCGGTATTGGCGGTGCCGCCGCCGTAGGCGCTCACGTAGAGCTTGCCGCGGCTGAGGCAGTTGGACAGGTTTTTAAAGTACTGCGGACCCTCGTAGCCGGCGCGCATGTTCTGGTAGATCGACAGATCCGAGAAGGTCTCGTTCATGATGGCGATGACCGTGGGCTTCTCGCTATCGAACTGCTCCTTTGCGGCGGAGCGCTCGTCGCTCTTGGCCGCGTCGGACTTGTCGTAGGCCTTGGCGTACTTTTTGAGCGTGGCCTTGGCATCGTCGACGGAGTAGTCGGCGGGTTTGGGCGGCTTGATGGACTGCGCTGCGCTAATGAAAGCGGGCAGGTAGCCCTCGCGCCAGTAGCTCTCGAGCGGGCGCCAGGTGTAGACGGTGATGCCGAGGGTGTTGTAGTAGTCGATGAGCGTGACGTGTGCGGTCACGCCGCCCAGGCACAGCACCGCCACGAGCAGGTTGGTGAGCAGCATACGCTTGGCGTTGGCGGCGCCCTTCTGACGGTGCGGTGCCACCAGGCCGGCGTACTCGCATAGCAGCATGGCGATGGCGGTAAAGCCCATGGACAGCACGCAGAACAGTGAGATCGAGAAGGTGTAGCCGGTGCCGGCGACCGCGGCGGCGGTGGAGATGGCCGAAAGGTCGCCCGGCTGGATGGGCATGGATTTAAACGTGATGACGAAGAACTCGGCAATGCCCAGGACAAAGAGGGCAAAGGCCAGGACCGCGGGAGCCGCGCCGTGGCGCTGGAACAGGAAGAACAAGCCGGCCATGAGCACGGTGATGATAGCCCACTCGAGCAGGATGCACAGGGGGTAGACCCAGGTAAAGTCGTGGTTGGACGAGACCTCCATGCCCAGCAGCGCAAAGACGCCGGCGAGCAGCAGGCACAGGACGGCGGCGACGAGCGGTTTGCCCACGAAGGCGCCACGCAGGCGGGCGAGCTTGCCGGTGGGGGCGGGGGCGTCGGGTGCGGCGAACGCAAAGACGCGCGGGGCGATGCGGTCGCGGGCGATGCTGGCCCAAGCGCATCCGGTGAGGATGGCGTTGGTCAGGATGAGCATCACGAAGGCGAGCGGCTCGTTTTGGGCGACGAGGCCCACGGCGCCCCAAATGGTCAAAAAGAGCTGGAACAGGCCGAAGGCGACGCTCCAGGCGAAGGCGCCCTTGGCAACGGTGCCTGACTGAGCGCGAATGGCCTTGGCCTCGCGCAAGACAAGGTAGACGGTCGCCGCAAGACCGACGAGCGAGATGGCGGCAGCGAACATGCTGAGACTCCTCACAAACTTAAAACCTGCGAAAGCGGGGGTTTACCCGATTGTTACCTAAATATGCGCTGCATTTGCGGGCCGCGCACAACAACCAGCCATATTAACGCGCATGTGCGGCGGTGTGGCGCAATGTAGTGGTGACCTGCGCGATAATGGACGGGAATTACACGGAAACGTAAAGGCTTCTTAAAGAATTGGCGAGGATGAGGCGATGAACGAGCAGGTTTGCACCAAGGCTGTGGATACGTGTGGCTATCCGGTCGAGACTACGGGCAATGCGGTGCTGGACATCTTGGAGCATCGCTCGTCCACGCGTGCCTTTGCGCGTGATGACGACGACCGTCCCGTGGCGGTGACCGACGAGCAGCGCGCAGCGATTTTGCATGCGGCGAGTCGCGCGCCGTCGGCGGGCGCCATGATGATGTATTCCATCGTGAGCATTCGCGAGCAGGCTACGCTGGACCGTCTGGCCGACCTGTGCGACCACCAACCCATGATTGCCAAGGCGCCCTGGGCACTCATATTTGTGGTCGATTATGCCAAGTGGATCGATCTGTTTGAGCACGTGGGCTGCTTTGAGCCCGAGTTTGTCGAGCGCACGGGCAAGGCGCCCCGCCGCGCGCCGGGTTTGGGCGACTTTGCCATCGCGGCCCAGGACGCCGTGATCGCCGCGCAAAACGCCGTGGTTGCCGCTGAGGCCCTGGGGCTGGGGAGCTGCTACATCGGCGATATCGTCGAGAACGCCGAGGAAGTCGCCGAGCTGCTGCACTTGCCGCCCTATACCATGCCGCTGTCGATGCTCATCATCGGCACGCCCCGTAAGGAGCGTCCGGCAATCGCGCATCCCGTGGTGAACCTGGTGCACGAGGAGCGCTACTGCCGTGCGGATGCCGCGACCATGGACGCGCAGGTGGCCGAGATGGACGCGATGTTCCGTCCACACGCCCGCGAGGTGGGGGAGCGCGTCGCGGATATCTATACCCGCAAGCACACCAGTCCCTTTATGGCCGAGATGAGCCGCTCCATGGAGTGGTGGTTCAAAAATTGGCTCGGAAAATGACGGATGTGACAAAGGGACCGTCCCTTTGTCACATTCCATATCGCCACGGTGGCCTAAAGGCCGTATAAATGTTTATTTAGCTGGGAAAACAGTGCCATTCAAACATGGGCCGATTACCTATAATCCCTTCGAACATTAAAGTTGGGAGGAAACCGGCTTATGGAACAAAAGGCCAAGGAGGCAGCCTCGCACGCTGCGATTCCTGTGAGCATCTCGGCGATGCTCGTCACGCTGGGCGTGGTGTACGGCGATATCGGCACCAGCCCTATGTATGTAACCAAGGCGCTCGTTGCCGGCAACGGCGGCATCGGAAGCGTGACGGAGGAGTTCGTGCTTGGCGCGCTCTCCCTTGTCGTGTGGACGGTCACGCTGCTGACCACCATCAAGTATGTGCTCATCTCGCTGCGCGCCGATAACCATGGTGAGGGCGGCATCTTTGCCCTGTACAGCCTGGTCAAGCGCTGTGGCAAGTGGCTTATCATCCCCGCCATGCTGGGTGGCGCCGCGCTGCTCGCCGACGGCATCCTGACGCCGGCCGTTACCGTTACCACGGCCATCGAGGGCCTGCGCACCATTCCGGCGGTCCATGCCGTGCTGGGCGATGACCAGGGTCGCGTCGTCGCCATTACGCTCGCCATCATCATCGTGCTCTTCTTGGTGCAGCGCATCGGTACGGCCAAGATCGGTCACGCCTTTGGCCCCATCATGACGCTGTGGTTCCTGTTCCTGGGCGGCACGGGTCTGTTCTTTGTCTTCCAGTACCCCGCCGTGCTGCTGTGCCTCAACCCGCTGCGTGGCATCGGCTTTTTGTTGAGCCCCAACAACCACGCGGGCATCATGATTCTGGGCAGCTGCTTCCTTGCCACCACCGGTGCCGAGGCACTCTATTCCGACATGGGCCATGTGGGCCGCGGCAACATCTACGCCACCTGGCCGTTCGTTAAGTGCTGCTTGCTGCTGTCCTACATGGGCCAGGGCGCGTGGCTTATCAACAATGCCGCCAACCCCGAGCTCATGGGCATTGCCGATCTCAACCCGTTCTACCAGATGCTCGCCCCGGGCCTGCGCCCGTTTGCCGTAGGCCTTTCCACCGTCGCGGCCATCATTGCCTCGCAGGCGCTCATCACCGGCGCATTCTCGCTGGTGTCCGAGGCCAGCCGTCTGGACCTCATGCCGCACATGCAGGTCTTCTATCCTGCCGAGACCAAAGGCCAGCTCTACATCCCCATGGTCAACAACGTCATGCTTGTGGGCTGCGTCATCGTGGTGCTGCTGTTCCAGAACTCGGCGCATATGGAAGCCGCCTACGGCCTGGCCATTACGCTGACTATGATGTGCACCACGCTGCTGCTCTTCTTCTACCTGCACGAGGAGCGCAAGCTCAAGGTTGCTCCGTGGATCTTCGCGGCCTTCTTCCTTTTGCTCGAAGGCTTCTTCTTCGTGAGCTCGCTCACCAAGTTCTTCCACGGCGGCTACTTCACCATCCTCATGGCTGCACTCATCATGGGCATTATGGTGTGCTGGTACAACGGCACGGCGGTCGAGCAGCGCCAGTTTACGCTGCTGCCGCTGCGCAGCTACCTGCCGCAGCTCAAGCGCCTGCGCGACGACGACCGTTACGAGCGCATGAGCGACAACGTCGTGTACCTGACCAAGGACACCCATACCGACTACATCGACCGCGATATCGTCTATTCGATCTTGGACAAGCATCCCAAGCGCGCCCGCGCCTGGTGGTTTGTGAATGTCGAGACCATGGACGAACCGCACACCTTTGCCTATTCGGTCGAGACGTTCGGCACCGACTACGTGTTCCGCGTGCATCTGTACCTGGGCTACAAGATCAACCAGCGCGTCAATGCCTACCTGCGTCAGGTTGTTCAGGACCTGGCTGCCACCGGCGAGTTGCCGCCGCAGACGCATGACTACTCGGTCTACAAGGATCCGGGTAACATCGGCACGTTCAAGTTCGTCCTGATCCGTAAGCTTCTGGCGCCCGAAAGCGATGTGGAGCCCAGCGAGCGTACGGCCATCACGCTCAAGTACATCATCCGCCGCGCCGCCGGCACGCCTGCGCGTTGGTACGGCCTGGAGAACTCCAACGTGAGCTTTGAGTACGTGCCGCTGTTCACCAAATTCAAGGCCGTGAACAAGATGCAGCGCCTGGCCCCCAATGAGCGGCCGTAGTCGACGCTCGAGGTTTGTCTGCGAACGGGCGGGTTTGTATTGACGGGGATTGAGTCCTGGGAGGAAACCATGGATGCAAAGGTGCTTGACGGTTGCGATCTTGCGACCGAGCTGGTGCGTGAGGTACGCGCCGATGCTGCCGAAGATCGGTTCTTTACGAATCGGGCCAACATGGACATGGCCGACCGCGTGATTTCGATCGTGGTGACGGTGCTTGTCGCGGCGTGCGTGTGCGCACTGCTCGCGCACGTGCTGTTTGTCTAACGACCGCAGGTTGCAAAGGCTTTACACTTGGAACCACCACAAGGGGAAACCACCACAAAGGTGCCTGTCCCCTTTGTGGTGGTTTTTGTTTTTGAGAGAGGGGCGGGGCGCTGATGGACGTCCGTACGGACTGCGATATTGCCGATAGCTTTTGGTGGCGGCGCACAACGCTGACGCGCCGCACTCCTCTGTATGACGCCTGCGTATCGGTGGGGCTGCTGGTCGCGGCGACGATTGTGGGCGCGCTGCTCGACCATCCGGGTCTCGCGCCGAGCATCATGATCGTCTATGTGTTCGCCGTTCAGCTGTGCGCATTTTTTACCTGGAGTCGCCTGTATTGCTTGCTGAGCTCGGCTGCCGCCGTGGCGCTCTACAACTTCTTGTTTGTCGATCCGCGCTACTCGCTGTCGCTTATCGACCGCGGCTATCCCGGCATGTTCTTCATCATGTTCGTGGTCTCGCTTGTGTCGAGCTCGATTGCGTTGGCCCTGCGCCGCGCCTTGGCACAGGCTGCCGCCAGCGACCGCCGCACGCATATGGTGCTCGAGACCAACCGCATGTTGCAGCGCTGCGCCGATCAGCATCAGATCGTTCACGCCATGGCAACGCAGCTGGCGCGTCTTTCGGGCTGTTCGGTCGTGTGGTACAGCGCCGACGACGAGGGTGATGACCTGCTGCCGCGTGCGACGTACACAGCCGTGGGCGATGCCGCGCCGGTGCACGAGCTGGCGCCGCAGATGCCGCCGCGGCTCTCGGCGTCCGCCTATGTGGGAACGCCGCTCGATGCCACCTATGGCGGCTCGGCGTTTTATGGCATCTACCTGACGGTTCGCACAGGCGACGGCTTCGTGCGCTCGGGCGACCCCGCCTCGGTGGTGGGCGTGCTGGCTATCGTTGCCGAGCCCGATGTGCTAACACACGAGGAACGGACGCTTGCCGATGCCATCGTGAGCGAAGGCGAGCTGGCGCTCGATCGCGCCCGCGCCATGGAGGCCCGCGAAGAAGCGGCGGTGCTCGCCAAAAACGAACAGCTGCGCGCCAACCTGCTGCGCTCCATCTCGCACGATCTGCGCACGCCGCTTACCAGTATTTCGGGAAATGCCGACGTGCTGCTCGATCAGGGCTCGACCGGCACCGCGGTGCTCGATGCCCAGACGCGCCGCGGCCTGCTTCTATCCATTCGCTCGGATGCGCTGTGGCTCAACGCCACCGTCGAGAATCTGCTCGCCATCACCAAACTCGAGGGTGGCGGCATGCATCTGTCGACTACGCTCGAGCTTATGGACGATATCGTCGAGGAGGCGCTGCGCCACGTAAGTCCGGCCGTGCGCGAGCACGACCTTAAGGTGGTGCCGTGCGACGAGCCGGCGCTCGTTAACGTCGATGCGCGCCTGATGGTGCAGCTGGTGGTCAATCTGGTGAACAATGCCATCACCTATACGCCCGCAGGCTCGCATATCGTGATTTCGATTGGCGTCGACGATGGACGCGTGGCGTGCTCGGTGGCCGATGACGGCCCGGGCATTGCGCCCGAGGACCGCGAGCGAATCTTTGAGTCGTTCTACACCGCCAACCACGGTTTGGCCGACAGCCACCGTAGCGTGGGCCTGGGACTTTCGCTCTGCCTCTCCATTGCATTGGCGCATGGCGGTAGCATAGAGGTTGCCGCGGCGGACCCGCACGGCTCGGTCTTTACGATTGAGCTTCCCGTCGCCGACGTTTCGTTTGATAAGGAGTAACGCTGTGCCGAACTCTGCCGTAAAACCGCTCATCTTGGTCGTTGAGGACGACCCCGCCGTTCGCAACCTTATCGTTGCCGCGCTCGAGGCGCACGGCTTGCGCCATATGGCCGTGGAGACCGCCCATGCCGCTATTGCCGCTGCCTCGTCGCAGGCGCCGAGCATCGTGCTACTCGATCTGGGCCTGCCCGATATGGACGGCGTCAAGGTGGTGGAGTCGGTGCGCGCATGGTCGGGCATGCCGATCATCGTGGTTTCGGCGCGCAGCGAGGACGCGGACAAGATCCGCGCACTCGATGCCGGCGCCGACGATTACCTGACCAAGCCGTTTTCGGTCGAGGAGCTGCTCGCGCGCATTCGTACGACACTCAGGCGCCTTTCGTATGCGCAAACGGGCGGCGTTGCCTCCGAGGGCTCGTTCGATACCGGTGAGCTGCATATCGATTTTGATGCCGGCATCGCCACGATGGATGGCGAGGAGCTGCATCTGACGCCGATCGAGTACAAACTGCTATGCCTGCTGGCGCATAACGCCGACAAGGTGCTCACGCACCAGTCTATCCTGCACGAGATTTGGGGCACGGCAACCAAGAGCGACCTGGCGAGCCTGCGCGTCTTTATGGGCACGCTGCGCAAAAAGATCGAGTCCGACCCCGCGCACCCGCGCTATATCCAAACGCACGTGGGCATCGGCTACCGCCTGGTCACCCAAGGCTAGATCGTCAACCACCATCCCAATATGAGTTGCGGTAAAATAGTTCCTGTTTGGGCCTTTACCAGGCTTTTTAGGAACTATTCCACCGCAACTTTGTTATTTGCCCTTGGGCTTGCTGGCGTAGAACTTCTTCTTTTTGAGCTTGCCGGCAGGAGAGGGTTTGCCGGCAAAGTTCGACTTGCCGTTGCCGGCCTGCGCGTGCGCGGGTACTGCCGCACGGGGCTTGCGGGCCTCGGGATTGCGCAGTTCCTCGGTTCGCTCTGCAATCTCCTCGGCGCTAAAGCCGACCTCGGCCATGGCGTCCTCGATGGGCAGGCGGCGCACGATATAGCAATGGTGCACCTTCTGGTTGCGCGCGAAGTCCTCGGGGATGGTCTGTGCCGTAATGTCCTCCAGCACCACGCCCACACGCGCGAGCTTGCGCGTCTCGGGGCGGAAGCCGCGCAGGTTGCAGCTAAAGATGGCATGGCCGCCCTGTGCGAGCAGGCGAGATACGCCGGCCAAAAGCTCAACATGGTCGCGCTGGACATCCCAGGTGCGGCGGCCCATCTTTGACGAGTTCGAGAACGTGGGTGGGTCGACAAAGATCAGGTCCCAGCGGTTGCGCGTCTGGCGCTGGTCGCGAATCCAGGCGAGTACGTCGTCGCGCACAAAGTGATGCTGCGGACCCACAAAGCCGTTCTGGCGCATATTGCGCTCGGCCCAGTCCAGGTAGGTGTTGGAAAGGTCGACCGTCACAGTCTCCTCGACGCCGCCGTCTGCCGCGTAACAGGTGGCAGTGCCGGTGTAGGCAAACAGGTTGAGGAAGCGGCGCGCCTGCTTGGCGTGCTCGCGCACTAGGTTGCGGGTGACGCGGTGATCCAGGAAGATGCCCACATCCAGATAGTCGTCAAAGTTGACGGCAAAGGTAAGGTCGCCCTCTTCGATGAGCGGGAGGCGACGGCGTGCGATGTTGGCGCGCTCGCCCGATGCGCCCTTACCGGCGCCCTGCTTGCCGTACTGCGAGCCGCCGCGCGAACGCATGCGGGCCTTGGCGTGCACATGCTCGGCCGGAACATCCAGGATACGCGGCGCGATGGCCAAGATGTCGAGCATGCGGGCCTGGGCCAGCGCGGGGTCGATGGTCTTGGGCGCGGCGTATTCGGCGATGACGAGCCAGCGTCCTGGCGTCTGCGGGCAGCCCTCGTACAGATCGATGGCGGCGGAGTAATCGGGCAGGTCGGCATCGTAGACGCGGTAGCAGCTCACGCCCTCGCGCTTGGCCCACTTGCGGCGCAGACGGGCATTCTTGCGCAGGCGGTTGGCGAACTGCTCGGACTCCGGGATGAGCACGGGCAGCGGCTTGCCGTCGCCCAGGTCGAGCATGGCGGCAGGCTCGGGCATGGGGGTGCCGGCGGCTTCGTCTTGGGCACCTGCGGTCTGCTCCTCAGCACCTGCACTGGTCGCAGCTTCAAATGCCGCGGCGGCGTGATCGAGCGAGAGCCAAACCTCAATAGTTGCCTCTTCATTGTTGGGCATGACGGCGATCGCGCGCTCGGGCTCGGCGTGGAGCGCGCGGGCCAGCAATCCGTCGCGGGTGAGCGCGGCGACCGGGGCCGCGGCCAGCTCCGGCGCGCCAGGCAC
>UROA01000044.1 GCA_900549355.1 uncultured Collinsella sp.
TGCGGTGGCCAAGCAGCTCGGCCTCGACGAGTTCCACGCGCAGCTGCTGCCGGGCGACAAGGTCGACCGTGTTGAGGCGTTGCTTGCGAGCGAGAACGGCAAGGGCAAGCTCGCCTTTGTCGGCGACGGTATCAACGACGCGCCCGTGCTCACCCGCGCCGACGTGGGCATTGCCATGGGCGCCATGGGATCCGATGCCGCGATTGAGGCCGCCGACGTGGTGCTCATGGACGACAAGCCGTCCAACATCTCCCGCGCGATCCGCGTGGCGCGCAAGACCATGTCGATTGTTTGGCAGAACATCATCTTTGCGCTGGGCGTTAAGCTGCTGATTCTGGTGCTGGCAGCGCTGGGCATCGCCAATATGTGGCTTGCCGTGTTCGGCGACGTGGGCGTGGCGATCATCGCCATCCTGAACGCCATGCGCGCGATGGGTGTCAAGAACCTGTAGCGCTGTCCGGCCGGGACCGGGCTTGGTTTTGAAAACGTCCTCGCGCATGAGGCCCGTCTTTCCTGCTCCTGCGGAGCAACGGAAAGGCGGGCCTCGCGCTGCGGAATGTTTTCAAAACCAAGCCCGGCCCCGGCCTGCGGTGACGTTGCTGGCGGGTCTTGGGCATCGCTTGCTGACGGGGTTCCTTGTCTGAATTGGACATTGCCGAAAGGGCCGCTGGTCCCGGTCGCTGGTTCGCGCTTTGCGTGAACTCCGCGCTACTGTGGGTCAGTTAGGCTTCTGTTGTTGGACCCGCTACATCTTCCCGCCCCAGCATCGCCCTTAGCTTCTCGAAGCTCTCCTCGCTCAGGCAATGCTCCATGTGGCAGCCCTCTTGCGAGGCAACCTCGGGCGATACGCCAGCGTCCTCTAGCAGCCCCACAAAAAAGCAATGGCGCTCCCACATTTGACGGGCAACCTCAAGACCGCGTTCCGTCAGATGCACATCGCGTTTGCCCATCCCCACGTAGCCGCTGTTCTCCAGCGTCGCCATGGCCTTGGAGACGCTTGCCTTGGTTACGCCCAGGTATTCGGCAACGTCAATCGATCGAACGATGCCTTGGTGCTTCGAGAGCACATAAATAGATTCGAGATAGTCTTCTCCGGATTCACGCAGGGCCATGGGCCGCCTTTCGCGATGGCTTCTAGTTAGCCTTTGGATACTTTTGCTTGATTTACTTTACCGCAAAAGTTGCCCATGTCTTACTACTTTGCCTAAAAGTTAGCCGTGTTTCACAAAACGTGCGGGACGAAAACAAAATGGGGACGCTCCTCAAGGAGTGTCCCCTGGTGCCGGGTGACGGCCCGCAGTTACATCAGCCCAAAGTGCTTGGCAGCGTTGTAGATGCCGTCGTCGTCCACGGCAGTCGTCACATAGGTCGCCGCAGCTTTCACCGTGTCCTGTGCGTTGCCCATGGCCACGCTCGTGCCCACGGCGGCAAACATCGACAGGTCGTTCTCGCCGTCGCCAAAGGCAATCGCCTCGCTCGCGTCGATACCAAGCCGCTCGAGCGTCGCCGCCACGCCCAGGTCCTTGCCGCCGTTAGCGGGAATAATGTCGCAGAACAGGTCGCACCAGCGCGTGGTGAGCGAATGCGACACGGCGTCGGTCACGATATGCTCGTCGGCCGGGTCCACAAAGGCGCAAAACTGGTAGACCGGTGCGTCAAAGGCGTGCTCAAACGGCTCCTCGTGGTAGACGATTCCCGCGTTGCTGCCAGCCGTCACCACGCGCTCGGACAGGCGGTTCACAAACGAGTTCTCGCCCTGCATGCACAGCGAGTCGTAGCGCCCCTGCGCCACCTGGTCCACAATCACCGCGACGTCGTCCGAATCGATCGGGCAGCTGCGGTAAACCCCCTCGGCATCAAAGCAGTGCTGGCCCGAAAGCGTAATGTACGCATCCCAGCCCAGGTCGAACAGCCAGTCCGGCATCTGGTAGGTCGGACGGCCCGTGGCGATCACGCACGCAATCCCCTGCTCGTGAAAGCTGTCGAGCACCTGCTGCGCCGACGCCGGAATCCGGTGGGTCTTAAAGCTCAGCAGCGTGCCGTCGATATCGAAAAACGCGGCTTTGATCATTCTCGTCTACTCCTCGCCCTCGAGCTTTTCGCTCGCCTCGAGCCACGCCATCTCCAGCTCGTCCATGGCAGCGTGAGCCTCGTCGATCTTTGCCTGCTGCTCGCCGAGCGCCGTGTAGTTGGTGGGATCGACTTGGGCCATTGCTGCCTCGGCCTCCTCAACGCGGGTGCGCTGCGTCTCCATCTTGCGCTCGAGCGAACTCACCTCGCGGCGGAGCTTCTGGCGCTCGGCGTTGGACAGGCCGTTGGGCTGACCGCTCGACTTGGGCTTTTCGGCCGCAGCTGCCGCGGCACCGGTGTCGAACGTGCCGGTCTTGGCGCTCGGCGCGCCCACGGGCTCGCCCTCGGCGGTAGCGTTGCACAGGCGCAGGTACTGGTCCACGCCACCGGGCATATGCGTCAGGTGGCCGTCGAGCAGCGCCCACTGCTGGTCGGTCACGCGCTCCATCAAAAAGCGGTCGTGCGTCACCAGAATCAGCGTGCCGGGCCAGCCGTCCAGCAGGTCCTCGACAATCGCGAGCATGTCGGTATCCAGGTCGTTGCCCGGCTCGTCCAGGATGAGCACGTTGGGCTCGTCCAGAATCGTCAGCAACAGCGACAGGCGACGGCGCTGGCCGCCCGAAAGATCGCCGATGCGGCTCCAGAGCTGCTGCGTCGTAAAGCCCAGACGCTCGCAGAGCTTCTCGGGCGAAGTCTCCTTGCCGTCGATGACGTAGTACTTCTTATAGTTGCCGAGCACCTCGCGGATCGTGTCGCCCATGTAGGGCTCGAGCTCCTCGAGCTGCTGCGACAGCACGCCAAAGCGCACTGTCTGGCCAATCTTCACGCGGCCGCGCGTGGGTTCAATCTTGCCCTGGATCACGTCGAGCAGCGTCGACTTACCGGCGCCGTTCTCGCCCAAAAGGCCATAGCGGTCGCCCGCACCAATGAGCCAGGTCACATCGGTGAGCACCTGCTTGGGCGCGCCGTCGGTATCCGCATAGCCGGCATCAACGTCGATCACGTCGATGACCTGCTTACCCAGGCGGCTAACCGCCAGGCGCTTGAGCTCCAGCTCGTCGCGCACGGGCGGCACGTCGGCGATGGGTTCGCGAGCGGCATCCCCGCGAAACTTGGGCTTGGTGGAGCGCGCCTGGGCGCCGCGGCTCAGCCACGCGAGCTCCTTGCGCGCCATGTTGCGACGGCGTTCCTCGGTGACCGCGGCCATGCGGTCGCGCTCCACGCGCTGCAGGATGTATGCCGAGTAGCCGCCCTCGAAGGGATCGACCTGGCCGTCGTGGACCTCCCACATGCTGGTGCAGACCTCGTCCAAGAACCAGCGATCGTGCGTGACCACGAGCATGGCGCCCTGACCGCGCTGCCAGCGGGCCTTTAAGTGACGCGCGAGCCAGTTGATGGTGCGCATGTCCAGGTGGTTGGTGGGCTCGTCGAGCATGAGCACGTCGTAGTCGCCGATCAGCAGGCGCGCGAGGTCCACGCGGCGGCGCTGACCGCCCGAAAGCTCGCCCACCGTGCCCTCCCAGGGCACATCGCTAATGAGGCCGGCGAGGATCTGGCGCGTGCGGGGGCTCGACGCCCACTCGTACTCGGGCGTGTCGCCGACGACGGCATGGTGCACGGTGTCGGTGTCGACGAGGTTGTCCTTTTGGCCGAGCAGACCGATCGTCGTGCCGCGGCGATGCGTCACGCGGCCATCATCAGGCTCCAGCGTGCCGGCAAGCACGCTCAGCAGCGTCGACTTGCCGTCGCCGTTTTTGCCGACGATGCCAATACGGTCGCCCTCGCCCACGCCGAGCGTCACGCTATCGAAAATATGCTTGGTGGGAAACTCTAGGCTGACGGAATCGCATCCCAAAAGAATCGCCATATGCCCTGCTCCTTCGTAGAAATTCAACGTTGTCCATGATAGCAGCGAGCCCCACCCCAAACCACCACGAAGGTGCCTGTCCCCTTTGTGATGGTCGGTCTGGCAGCGACACAAAAAGGCGGGCCATCTCGCAAAAGAGATAACCCGCCCCTCCAATCAGTCCCGTGGCGACCGTGGCCACCGCGGGCCTCAAGCATGTCCCGGACTAGGAGAACATGCCGGTGAGGTAATCATTCAGCCGCTGATCCTTGGGCCGTTGGAAAATCTCGTCGGTCTCGTCGTACTCGACCATATCGCCCATGTAGAAGAACGCCGTGCGGTTGGACACACGCGACGCCTGCTCCATGTTGTGCGTCACGATGACGATGGCGCGGTCGGCCACAATCGACGACATGAGGTCCTCGATCGCCAGCGTCGAGATGGGGTCGAGCGCCGAGCAGGGTTCGTCAAACAGGATCACATCGGGGTTGAGCGCCAGCGTGCGCGCGATGCACAGGCGCTGCTGCTGACCGCCCGAAAGCGCGTAGGCGCTCTTGTCGAGCTTGTCCTTGACCTCGTCCCACAGCGCTGCACCGCGCAGGCTCTCCTCGACCATACGATCAAGCTCGTCACGGTCGGTAATGCCGTGACGCTTGGGCGCAAACGTGATGTTGTCGCGAATGGACTTGCGGAAAGGGTTGGGCTGCTGGAACACCATGCCAATGGAGCGACGCAGCTCGTACGTGTTCTCGGTCCTGGTGTTCACATTGCGTCCGCGGTAGTTAATCTCGCCCTCCACGCGGCAGCCGCGAATCTCGCGATTCATAAGGTTGAGACTGCGCAAGAAGGTCGACTTACCGCAGCCCGAAGGCCCAATGAGCGCCGTGATCTCACCCTTGTGAAAGTCGAGCGACGTGTCGTGTAGCGCATGGTGGTCGCCATAGTACACGTTGACGTCCTTGGTGGAGAGCACGACCTCGTCGCTCACGGCCTTGCCACTCACGCGAACACGCCTCTCGCTCTCCCCCACGCTCGACAGGAAGTCCTGGGTGTCGGACGATGCCGCTTCGGTTGCGGGCGTTACATTCATCTCGCTCATTCGGCCGTCATCTTCCTTGCCAGTTGCTTGCCCACAATGCGGGCGATTACGTTAAACAACAGCACGCAAATCATCAGCAGTGCAGCGGTGCCCCAGACGATCTGCTGGGCCTCGGGGCTGCCCTCGCCATAGATCTTGTAGATATGCACGGCGAGCGACTCGCCAGGGCGGAACACGTTCCAGGCACAGGTGGGGCTCGACAGGTTAAAGCTCAAGAAGTTCAGGCGAACCGGCGAGCTCATACCCGAGGTAAAGAGCAGTGCTGCGGCCTCGCCAAACACACGGCCGGCCGAAAGCACGATGCCGGTCACGATGGCGGGCATGGCCTCGGGAATCAGGATGTGCAGCGTGGCCTCCCAGCGGGTGAGGCCCATAGCCAGGCACGCATCGCGCTGGGCCTGCGGCACGTCCTCGAGCGCCTGTTGGATCACACGCACCAGGATGGGAATGTTAAACATGGTAAGCGCGACGGCGCCGGAGATAATGGAGTACTTCCAGCCCAGCTGCACCGAGAACACCAGAAAGCCGAACATGCCGACGACGATGGAAGGCAGCGAGGACAGCGTCTCGATGGCGGTAGAGGCGATGTCGCGGATAGGGCCGTTCGGCGCGTACTCAACCAGGAAGACCGCTCCGCCTAGGCTGATGGGCACCGAGATGATCAGAGTGATCAGCAGCAGGTAGAACGAGTCGAACAGCTGGTAGAGCACGCCGCCCTGCGTTCCGTTGGCGCGCGACGGCTCTGTGAGAAAGCCCGGCTGGAACAGCGTCGAGATGCCCTCGAACAGGATATAGGCCACCATGGAGATGACGATGAGCATGACGATGGCGACGATCGCCGTCAGCACGCCCGTGGCGATGCGATCCTGTTTTTGGACACGCCCGAGCCTCGCCTCGTCGATGTGGATGCGCGTGCTAGCCACGAGCCTTCGCCCCCTTGCGGCCAATGAGATGGATGATCAGGATGAAGATGAGGCTCATGCCCATCAGCAGCAGGCCGAGTGCCCACAGAACATCGTCCTGGGCCGAGCCCTCGGCATAGACTGCCATGGACGTGGTGAGCGTGGTGGTGATGGTCGAAGCCGGCGACAGCAGCGACGTCGGCATGGCCTCGATGCCGCCGATGACCATGCGCACGGCGAGCGTCTCGCCAAAGGCGCGGGTCATGCCCAAGATAACCGCGGTCATGAGCGACGGCATGGCGGACTTGAGCACCACGTGCCAGATGGTCTGCCAGCGGGTGTAGCCCAGCGCGAGCGAGCCCTGGCGGTAGCCGTCGGGCACGGCGCGCAGGCCATCGACCGAAAGCGTGGTCATCGTCGGCAGAATCATGACCGCCAGCACGATGGCGCCGGGCAAGATGCCCAGGCCCGTGCTCACATGGAAAACGCTCTTCATAAGACCGACGACCACGTGAAAACCGATCAGGCCAAAGACGACCGAGGGGATGCCGGTCAAAAGCTCAATGAGCGGCTGAAAGATCTTAGAGCCAAACTTAGGGCTAATCTCGACCGCAAAGATGGCAGAGCCGATGGCGATGGGCAGCGCGATAAGCGTGGAGAGCACCATGACCGCAAACGAGGTGACGATCAGGGGCAGGGCGCCGGTATAAGGCAGACCGTTTTCGGCCGTGTTGGCCAGGTCCCACTTGGTGCCGGTGAAGAACTCGACGACCGAAACGCCGTCCTTGAGAAAAGCCGAGAGGCCCTTTTGGGCGACCATAAAGATGAGCGCGGCAACGACAAGCGTCACGAGCGCTACGCACGCGCCCGTGACGCCCAGGCCCACGTTCTCAAGGTCGCGCTGTGGCAGCTGTTTTGCTATTGCAAACCTTTCCGGGGCGGTTACTTATTTAGCGGAGACCTTGCCGCTGGCGTCCTTGACGACCTTCATGGCAGAGACGGGGATAAAGCCCTGCTCCTCGACGAGCTTGCCCTGGACATCGTCGGAAAGCATGAACTCCAGGAAGGCCTTGGTAGCCTCGTCGGCGTCCTTGGAGCAGTACATGTGCTCGGTAGCCCAAATCTTAAAGGAGTCGTCGGTGACGTTTGCGCTCTTGGGCTCGACGCCCTCGACCTTGATGGCGTTGAACTTGGAGTCATCGAAGTGCGAGAAGTCGAGGTAGGAGATGGCGTTGTCGGTGCTGCCCATCTGAGTCTGGACGTCGCCGGACTTGTCGAGCTCGGCGTCGCCCTTAAAGTCGACGGCCTCGTCGCCAAAGACGGCAGCCTCGAAGGTGGCACGAGTGCCGGAGCCGGCCTTGCGGTTGAGAACGACGATCTTGGCGTCGTCGCCGCCGACCTCCTTCCAGTTGGTGATCTGGCCGGAGAAGATGCCCTTGAGCTGCTCGAGGGACAGGTCATCGACCGTCACGTTCTTGGAGACGACGGGACCCATGCCCACAACGGCGACCTCGTGGTCGACGAGCTTCTTAACCTGGTCGGCCTCGAGCTTGGTCTCGGCAAAGACGTCAGAGTTACCGATGGTGACGGTGCCGGCGGCAACAGCGGTAAGGCCCTTGCCCGAACCGTTGCCCGAACCGGAGATGGAGACGTCGGGGTTGGCATCCATGAACTTCTCGGCAGCAGCCTCGACGAGAGCCTGGAACGAGGAGGCACCGTCGTAGGTCACCTCGCCGGAGACGGACTCGGCAGCAGCGGCGCTACCCTTGTCGGCGGCGTCGGATGCGCCGGAGCCGCCGCAACCAACGAGACCGAGACCGACGATGCTGGCAAGACCACCAGCGAGGCCGAGGAACTGACGACGAGAATAAGCCTGATCGAGCATGATCTTCCTTTCGTACATGCGACTCGCGAGCACCCTGCCCGCTTTGCTGCTTGGAAAGATACGGCCTCGATCCGGCGACGACCGCGTTATCTGCGGTTTCTTACGGTCATTTGATAGGCCCTTACCGCAAGCGCAGCACGGCCTTTACAAACGAATAACAAACCCGGCATTTAGCGTGGCACGCCTTTTACACCAGAGAAAGGTAGTCATTGGGGACGTTCTTAAACGACCAGTCGTTGGGGACAGTCTTTGCGGATTGCCAAAAAGGAGTGTCCCAACCTGCCGGCATTTGGGGACGTTCCTTATCTGCCGGCACAAAAGGAACGTCCCCAAATGACGCAAAAAAGCCCGGGCAAAAGCACCGGGCTCGTAATGCAAGTTTGTATCCAAGCAGGATATAGGGGTTTTCCAGGTGCCCGAGATTGCCCCGAAAGAGGAGCGCCGCGTACTTTGGTACGCAAGCGACGGTTTGAGGGGCAAGGTCGGGTGCCTGGGGAAGCCCTACAGCTCAAGTTCGTTGAGGCGCAGGATGGCCACGATATAAATCTTGAGCGCCTGCTTGAGCTGGTCCTCGTTGGCGCACTCGTTGGGACCGTGCATCTGGCCGCCCCACTCGGGCAGCTCCAGGCCGGTCTCCTCGGGGCCAAACGAGACGGCGCGGGCAAAGTTGCGCGCGTACGTGCCGCCGCCCATAGCAAAGGGCTCAGCATGCTTGCCCGTAAACTCGTTATAGGTATCAATAAGCGCCTTCACGGCCGGATCGTCGGCAGACACCGAGAACGGCACCTTAGCGCGACCCAGCTGACACGTCACGCCAAAACGGCCCACGAGCGGGTCGAGCTGCTCGCGGATGGTATCGGCACTCGTGCTGTCGGGGAAGCGCACGTCGATGACCTGCTCAATATGGCCATCCGCCACGCGGATGACGCCAGCGTTGCAGGTAAGCGGGCCAAACGCCGGACTCGTCGCATCGATACCCAGGCCGCGGCCATAGGCATCCGCATGCACAAAGGCCAGGAACTTGACGAACTCATGCTCGGCAGGCGTCAGCAGGCGCTCGTCGCGTGCACCAAACGCGTCCTCGGCCTCGCGCAGATACGACACGATCAGGCCGACGGCATTGATCGTTCCCTCGGGCATCGAAGCATGGCCACCGATACCGTGGGCGAAAATCTGCGCATGGCCATTATCAAGTGCCGTGATCTCCAGACGATCGGCGTTCTCGACCGGCGCCGGCAGCTCATCGGCGGCAATCGCGAGCTCGCAGACGGACTGCGACGGAATGGCATTGCTCGCCTCGGAGCCGCTCCACGACACGATGCGCCCGCCGTCGATCTTGGGGCTCACGAACGTCGCCCCAAACTGGCCCTTCTCGGCATTGCAGACCGGGAACTCGGCATCGGGCGTAAACAAAAAGTCGGGGTCTGCGTGATTTTCCAGATAATGGTGAACGTCGGACATGCCCACTTCCTCATCGCAGCCCAGCAGCGCGCGGAAGGTATAGCGCGGCACAATGCCGTGCTTGAGCAGGTAGGCACCGGCGTAGAGCGACAACACCGCCGGACCCTTGTCATCAATCACGCCACGGCCGAGCAGCCAGCCCTCGCGACGCTCCATCGCAAACGGGTCGGTGTTCCAGCCGGGGCCGGCGGGCACCACGTCCACGTGGCAGATGGTCGCGAGCTGCTTGTCGCCGCGACCCGGGATATCGGCAATGCCCACATAGCCCTCGTCGTCGCTCGTCTGGTAGCCGAGCTTTTGCGCAATGCCGAGCGCGCAATCGAGCGCATCACGAACCGGGCGGCCAAACGGCGCACCGGGCTCTGCATTGGCAGCAACGGCCACGGACGGATAGCTCACCAGTTGTTCGATATCGGCGACGACATCTTCCCAGACCTCGTCGACATACTCGATAACGCTCTGCTCCACCTGATTCATGGACGACCTCCTCACCAATGAGTGACGGGTACGCCCGCCCCTCACATTACGTCTATTAGATAGCGAAAAGTTTAGCAAGCTCGGCCACCGAGTGCACCACTGCATCGGCACCCGCCGCCTCGTGCTCGCCCGGCGCCGCCGCGCCCGAATAGATACCAATGCACGGCACGCTCATCGCGTGCGCGCCCTCGACGTCGTTAAAGCGATCGCCGATCATCACGGCATCGCCCGCCGTCGCACCGAGCTCTGCCAGGGCATCGCGGACCGAATCGGCCTTGGTCTCGCGCCCCTGCGGCGGATTCATGCCAACCACCGCCTCAAACTGAGAAAGTCCCAGCTCTCCCACCATGTCGATACACTTTGCCTCCATGCGTGACGTCGCCACGGCCATACGCTTGCCTTGGGCGACCAACCCATCCAGCAGCTCGGGGATCCCGTCAAACACGGGATACTCCTCCGGTCCCAGTTCATCAAAAAAGGCACGGTACTCGTCGGCCACCACAAGCGACTCCTCGCGGGAAAAGCCATAAAAGTCGTGAAAGCTCTTCCACAGGGGCGGCCCGATCATGCGGCGCAGGTCACCCATCTGCGCCTCCGAAAACCCGCGCGCGGCCAACGTCTTGCGCGTCGAGGTCATCACCGCCCGGCCCGTATCGGCCACCGTGCCGTCAAAATCGAACAGCACAACCGGCCGCTCGCATAGCTGTAATGCCGCCATCGGCACTCCTCTTCCCCAGTTGATGATTTCCACACCGACACTTCAAACTGTTGACTATTCAACAATTGAACCTAGCAATGTAGAGCAACTCCACTATACTTGTCGCACTTTGCTCTCAGAAGGCGGCGCGAAAGCGCCCCAACGAAAGGTGCAATTATGTCTTTTGCCATCATAACCGACTCCACGTCGGACATCTCCCCCGCCCGCGCTCAAGAGCTCGGCATTTACGTGATTCCACTGCATGTGATTATCGAGGGCGAGGACCTGCTCGACCAGGTACAGATTACCGCCCAGGAGTACGTCACGCGCATGGCCGGCTCCGAGCAACTGCCGCACACCTCGCAGCCGAGCGCCGGCGAGTTCAAGGCACTCTTTGACCGCGTGCTCGCCGACGGCCATGATAGCGCCATCTTTATCTCACTGTGCAGCGAGTGGTCCGCCTGCTATGCCAACGCCAGCCTGACGGCCGAAACGCACGAACTCGACGTGCGCTGCATCGACTCGCGCACCGGCTCGGGTGCCGAGGGCCTGCTGGTGGAGTACGCGCTGGCCATGCGCGAGGACGGCCGCAGCCTGGACGAGACCGAGGCGCAGATCCGCGCGACGCTGCCCGACGCCCACCTGTTGCTGATTCCCCGCACGCTTGAGAATCTCGTTAAGAACGGCCGCGCGCCCAAGCTCGCCGGCCAGCTCACGCAGATGCTCAACATTCGCCTGGCCGTTTCGCCGGAGTGGCAGTCGGGCGAGATCAAGGCCATCAAGAAGGGCCGCGGAGCCAAGCGCATCGTTGCGAACACCATGGCTGACTGCCTCGAGTTTTTGACCGAGCACCCGGGCTCAAGCGTTCGCGTGCTCACGACCGGTGCTGCCGAGGAGCAGGAACTTGTCAACGAGGCGCTCGCGGGCCAGGACTACGTAGACGCCGGCACCGGCCCCATCGGCTGCACCATCGCCACCCATGTAGGCGTCGACGCCATCGCCATCAGCTACTGCCCCCGCTACCAGCCCATCCACTAGGGGCACCTTTACCGCTTGCGGTGGAATAGGGACTTTTTTTGGCTTATCAGCCGCAAATCAATCCCTATTCCACCGCAACTTGGAAATCGGCGATCAGCCCAGCGGACCCTGGAACAGTTCCTCATGCGAGCCCATTCTGACCAGTCGGATCACAGGATTAGTCTTATGCGGCAAGTACAGAACGACCACATCGACCAAACCATCGGATAGGTGGAAATCGATGTGGCCGTTGTAGTTTCCGCCCGGGTTTGAGAGCTCGTGGGCGCCATACTCCGCCGGAAGTGACCCATGAGCCACAAGCTCTGCAACCGCCGCTTTAAACTCACTTTTTAGCTGCGGATGCATGCGCATCGTTCGTTTGTAGTCCACCTTAAATTGAGCCTCGACTTTAATCTCGAACATCGCTATTCCTCATCGAGGAATGACATAAGCTCATCAGCGTTATTGAATGACGGGCTATCTTCCGGCAAAATCCCCAACTCATGAGCCTCGGCGATCACCATGGCACGCCTCGTCGCCTCGTTGGGCACCTCCGCCCTTCCTACAATCTCAAAAGGAATCTTTCGTTGATTTACCAGCTGCCGAACGGCAAGATTGAGATAGGAATTGAGGCTGAGGCCGACCGAATCCAAGAACTCAGTCGCCTGCTCCTTAAGCCCCTCTTCGATGCGAACCGTCGTAGGCTTAACTGTTGCTGTAGACATTTGCGACCTCCTCGCCCTCGTCTTTTGCATCAGTATACCCAGTTTAGATGGCAGATTGATGTTAAATAACATCAATCTGCCGTTCTCATTACTACAACAACAGGCACGCTCGCCCTACATCAACCCGCTGAGCGCAATGTCGACGGCCTCGTTGAGGTCGTCGGTGATGTGCACCAGCTCCGGATCGAGCGGGCTAATCATACCGGCGTCCATCACCGGGCCGTTAAGCCAGTCGAATAGGCCCTGCCAGTACTCGCTGCCTACCAGTACAAGCGGCATGCGCTTGACCTTATGCGTCTGCACCAGCGTGAGCACCTCGAACATCTCGTCGAGCGTGCCAAAACCACCGGGAAACACGATGGCACCCGAGCTGTATTTGACGAACATGGTCTTGCGCACAAAGAAGTAACGGAAGTCCATGCCGAGGTTCACGTATTTGTTGAGCCCGTGCTCGTGTGGGAGCTCGATACCCAAGCCGACCGACTTGCCGTTGGCGCTCGCCGCTCCCCTGTTGGCCGCCTCCATTACGCCGGGACCGCCGCCGGTGATAACCGCCACGCCGCGCTGGGCGATTTTGCGACCGACCGAGCGCGCCGCCTTGTAGAGCGGATCGGCCTTGGGCGTGCGGGCACTGCCGAAGATGGTCACTGCGGGCCCGAGCTCGGCAAGCGCGCCAAAGCCATCGACAAACTCGGCCTGAATGCGCAGCACACGCCAGGGGTCGGCGTGCAGCCAGTCGGTCGAGTCCTCGGGCGCCAGCAGGTTGGCGTAGGTGTTGTCCTTAGGAATCATGGGGCCGCGCATGACCACGGGGCCGCGGCGGTACGTCTCGTCGTAGGCAGGCTCGCCCTCGACATTCTCGTTCTTAATCATGGGTGCTCCTATCGAGAAAAAGAAAAACGGGCGGGGTCGACGCCATGCGCCAAACACCCGCCCGAACATCAACTATTCGGTATGGTACCCACGATGTATCAAGTGCTTGCAAGCTATCGGTTAGCGGTCGCGCAACCGACGCCGGCGAATGCGATGCCCGGCGACGGCTGCGCGCGGTCGATTGGCACGCGGTCTCGACATCGCGCGAGTGCCTGCAAGCGCCCGCGCCGCTCTTAGTAGTCCACCGCCGCAGGGCTGTTCATCCAGTCGCTCACAAACGCGCCGTAGCGGCCCTCGATAATGGCCTGGCGGGCACGCTGCATAAGGTTGAGCAAGTAGTAGATGTTGTGCATCGAAAGCAGGATGCCGCCGAGCATCTCCTTCTGCGTGACCATGTGACGGATGAGCGCGCGGCTGTAGCCGCCCGGGCACACC
>UROA01000045.1 GCA_900549355.1 uncultured Collinsella sp.
CTGCTAGGCGGGCACTTTTACCGGGCGGCTAACCCACACAAACCCCCGAAGAGCCATATTTATGTCACCAGCCATTCCGCTTATCAAAATGCCCATCGCAGATTCATAGCTAGGAAGGAGCCTCGATAAACATGAATGACGAGATGAAGGAGCCCGACGAGGAAAAGGCGCTCAGCGAGTCCGACGAGCGGAAGCCAGATTTCAAAGCCGAGCAGTTTTCTGATGGTGCTAGCGACACCCCCTCCTCTGAAATTCCGCCATCAAACGAAGATGACGGCGCACGCAAAAATGAAGAAAACGACTCACTTCTAACGCGGGCCATTCATAAATTAGGCAATAAAAAACGAGCGGCAATCGCAACTGCCGTGGCAGTTGTCATCATCTTCAGTTTGCCCATGCTGTTTCCTCAATTGTTTTGTAGCCACAAACTATGGGCCAATGCAACCTGTACAAGCCCTCGCACATGTAAAAGTTGCGGCAAAACCGAGGGAGAACCTCTCGGGCACGAATGGGAAGAAGCAACTTGTACGACACCGAAGACCTGTCAGCGTTGCGGCGAAACGAAAGGGGAGCCACTCGGACACCAACCGGGCTCGTGGACCAAAGAAGTCGACTACGTAGATGCCACTTCGAAGGAAATACGAGAATGCGAAAAATGCGGAGAGGTCGTTGACACCCGCAACGAGAAGGAAATCACATCTTTTCTTGGCAACGGAAAGTTTTCAATTTCCCCAAAAGGCTTTATTGATCGACTTAACGAGGAATTCTCCGATATCCCCAATTGCAGCAGCATGAATGCGGATTACGAACTAGACGATAGCGGCATGGGACTCGAACTTCAGATCAAAAACGGTTCAAAGATTGCCGGTATTGGAGGCTTCTTTTCGGACTCGAGTAACCCGGTGCTACTCAGCTATCTTGGATCCGAAAACTGCTTCAAAAACATAGTCATGTACTTCGAAAACTCCGACTATGCCGCGGCAACAGCATTGGCAACTATACAAGCAATCGATCCAACACTTTCGTTTTCAGACGCCAAGGAAGTTGGTGCTGCCTGCGTAGATACGCCAACTGTCAAAAATGGAATTACGTACGCAATCGTAGCTTCGAATGGAGAGTACTGGCTAAGCGCTCGAATTGAATAATTTTCTTTGATTACTAAATTCAGACGCCTCTTACTCGCGACATATTAAAACTCAACCCCTGGCAGCATCGTCAATCGAAAATTGCCCCGCCGAGCACTTTAGCTTGGCGGGGCATTTCAATATGAAAGCGGATTTAAATATCAACAAGGCCTGCACGCTCCAACGAGACAGCCGGCTTCGCTGCTCAAATTGCCCTTGGTGAACCACAAGTTGAGCAATCAGTGGCCAGAATCCCCTTTAGGCTGCGCTGGTTTCTTTGTATTCGAAGACTGGTTCTAGGAGATCTTCGATGTTGCAGTGGAGGGCTTTTGCTATGGCTCTTACGCTTGTTACCGAAGCTTCATTGATGTTTCTCTGGCGCTGCTCGTACATTTGGATTGAGCGGAGTGACACACCCGATTCGTATGCTAGGTCTTGTTGGGTTTTCTTAAGCTTCTTTCTTGCTAACGCAAGTTTGGTTTGCCTGGACGCTTTTTTCGCCATATCGCAGACGAGGCGAGCCACGCGTTCCTCCGAGGCTTCGTGCCAGGGATAGTACAGACTGCGCAGTGCGTCAAACGGAACGACATGCAGCAGGTCTTCGAAAGACTCTCCTAGGCGCCACTGAAGGTATGCCAATATCCAGCCTGTCCAATATTCCGGTGTCTTTTCGAATCGGTAGGTTCGATTTGGCATCGGCTTTGATTGGTAGCCCGACCTTTCGGCGATAAGCGCGAATAGCTCAACGCCCGATTTTCCCGATACGACCCATGCGTTGCCACGCTCAAACTCACGGGCTACGCCGCACAGGCAAAAGAGCTCAGCGACCTCGGACCCTTCCGCTCCATAGTCGTTCACGGCATAGTCAAAGCAGTCGCCGAGGTTGCTCATTGCATCCTCAAGGTAATAGATGGGATATGTTCTACTCGGTCCACAATTCGTCAACTCTTGGATCATCTAAATCAACCCTCCCTGTCATTAAATCCCTAATGTAGACACCCTCAGAGTCGAATCCATTCACAGTTTCCAGGTACTTGCGCCGCGCGTTCTGCTCTCGCTTAAAGCGCTTGGGATAATACTCAGATCCCAACGCCTGCCTCCATTCGCGGAATCTGATTGCTGAAAACGCACGCTCACTCATAAGAGCGTATTGGATGCCCAAATCGCCCAAACGCATAATGAGTTGCAGTTGCCTAAGCGAGATCATGCCGTTAACGAACTGTCTTGCAAACGAAAAGTAGGAATCGTCGGCGCGATAACCTCGAATTACGTCATAGGGAGAAATATCAATCAGGCAGTTATCCAGCAGATAGCGAAGTCCTTCGCGCGCCAGCGGTGTCGAAACATTGAACTCCCTATTGTTAGCCAAAATCGCAAGCCAATTGAGGATTGAAAACTCCCCAGACTCCAAATCCAAGACCGAAAGGCCATCTAAATCAAGCTCATATCGATTGGCAACGCCATCAGACTCGGTCCGGCATGCCCATTCCATCGCCATTTCCTCATGTGGCGTGCAATAAAACCCGCGCCCATAGTCATTGAATTGTCTGCATTTATCCAACGACGGATGCTCGACAACAACCTCCGACCCGTGCCAAAGCTCCATATCGACCTCCAAACAAAAATATCACCCCAGTGATAGTGTAGCAATAACTATCACTGGGGTGATATAGATAGATGCAAACTATTGCCTGCCAAGAGCCCTTATTAGAGGCAAGCCTCGGCGATGCGCTTTTTGAGTTCGTCGATGCCGGTGCCAGTCTGAGAGCTTGTGATGATCACGTTCTCGGCCGGGACGTTGAGCTGCTTTTTGATGGCTGCTGCCTGGCGGGCCTGCTGGGTGCGGCTGAGCTTGTCAGCCTTGGTGAGGCAGACGATAAAGTTGAACTCGTTGCCCTGCAGGTAGTCGATCATGTCATGGTCGAGCTTACTCGGGTCGTGACGAATATCCACCAGCGACACGACCAGGTTAAAGCTGCGCTCCGAGTCGAAGAAGTCGCCGATAAGTTCTGCCCAGCGGTCACGCTCGGCCTTGGAACGGCGGGCGAAACCGTAGCCCGGCAGGTCGACGAAGTGCACGTCGTCAGCCTCAAAGAAGTTGATGTTGCTCGTCTTGCCCGGCGTGCTCGAAACCTTGACGAGGTTCTTGCGGCCAAAAAGCTTGTTCATGATCGACGACTTGCCCACGTTGGAGCGGCCGACGAAGCTCACCTCGGGGCAGGTGGACTCGGGAATCTGCGAAACCTTGCCATAGCTGGCAACGAACTTAGCAAGCTGGTAGTTAATGGAATCGGCCATGGACACTCCTTGGTCGTAGGTTCTTACAAAAAAAGCGCGCTAATAGATAGCAGCGATACGGCGAACGATATCGAGCGTAATGCCACTCGCGGTGCGGGCATACTCGAACAGGTCGAACTCGCGGTCGCAAATCGCATCGTACGCCTCGTCACAATTATCGCTGATAGCGCGCAGCACCAGGCAATCGACACCATTCTTGGCCGCGATGTGCGCAATTGCCGCGCCCTCCATCTCGACGCAATCGGCATGCGTGGCCTCAATCGCAGCGTTACGCATGGCGTCACCCGTAACAAAGCGGTCACCCGTGGCGATAGTGCCACACAGGAACTGCTTGGGGTCCTTCTTCGCAGAAGTCTCATCCGCCGAGGCATCCACAAATCCATGCTCGGCAAGCACGGCGGCGGCAACATCAGCCAACGCCGGCGTCGAGACAAACTCCTCGAGCCCCGGCGCGGACTCGGCGATGAGTGCCGTATCGGTATCCAGATAGCGCAGGCACTTGCCTATAACCACGTCGTTAATATGCAGTTTAGGGTTTAGGCCTCCCGCGATACCCGAAAACACAACGGCCTGCGGGGCGTATTTGCTGATGAGATGCTGCGTTGCGGCAGCGGCGTTCACGGTACCCATGCCAGCGGTCGTGGCGACCACCGTCAGACCGTCAAGCTCGCCGCTCACAACGGTCAAGCCCGCCTCCTGCGCCTCATGTGCGCCACTCAGCTCTTCTTTAATCTGCGCAACCTCTTTTTCGAGTGCGCCTATGATCGCGATGGTTGCCATGCCATCCCCCAAATCCGTGCAAATTGCTTATCCACGGTATGGTACCAGCATTTTGGCTCTTTCACTTTTTACGAAGTCGCTAGGCCAACGAGGACCGCACATCATAGAGCGCCTTTGCAATCGCGGCCACCAGCTCACTCGAGCGATCGCTCCATGGCATCGATGTCATGATGCTCATGACATAGGTACGACCATCGATGTCGATAAGGCCCGCATCGCATGTCGAATAGCAACCATCCTCACTAATCCAGCCTGCCTTGTTGCGCACCAAAACCTGCTCGTCGGCAATCCCATCACGGATAAATGAGCGCGATGTTGATGACAGCAGTTCAGATAACCACTGGGAGGCCTCACTGCCACAGCTCAAATACTCGCTCATCTCGCGCCACAACTTGGCCGAGGTGCGCGGGCAATAAGTGGGAAAATCACTCATTGGATCGAGTGCAGTATCGTAATCGATGCCAAGACCGACAATCCAATCCTCGTAACCGACACGGTCAAACGCCGCGCGTAACGCGATAAACGAGTCGTTATCCGAATTAACGACCGCGGCCTCGATTAGGTCGCGCACCGTCTGCCAGCCCATGTTGTAGCCACCATAGGTGCCAAGGGAATCATCGAGTGAGACCTGACCCGTCTCGACCAGGGATTCGCAGATGTACAACGCATAGAGTGCCTTGTAGCTACTCGCGCCGTAAACCTCGACATCGGCGTTATACGTCACGCCCTTGCCGCTCGACAAATCGTAAAACACCACGCCCACATCGCCCAATTCCTGGGCCTGATCAAGGGCATCTTGGAGCGCGGCGAGGCTCCCATCCTCCAGGGCGGGGATCTGGTCATCAACCAGTGAGAAGGTCTGCACGGTATCGCCTGAGGGAATATCGTTAAAGTCCGCCTTCGAAAGCCTCGTCTTAAGGCTCGCTGTCGACAGGGTTTGACTTGCGGTGGCTTTAGATTCAGAGACCTTTTTGTTTTGCGTCTGTACCGTTGACGCATCTGAGTGTGCCATTCGCTCCGACGCGTAGGTTTTGGCGGTAATTCCGAGGATAATAACCGCCAACGTTAGCATCCCAACGGCGGCAATCTTCGTCACGCGGATGTGAACGTCAGCGAGGCCACGCGAAGGCGTGCCCTTCGTCTCATATCTGCTGCCATGCTGCGGCACATACTCGTCCCGCGATGCGTTGTTTCGCACGTGGTCTCCTGACTGCTACCGTTTATATACGAGCAGCATAATACCGAGCAGGCATTTCTTTCCAAAGATATTCAGCGGCGTTTAAGGTGTCTTTAAAGAAACCACAAGCGTTTCTATGCAAATTCACCGGTTATGTTGCGCATCTCTACCCAAAACGCAGTTGCGGTGAAATAGTTCCTGTTTGGGCGGCATAAGCCGAAAAACAAGAACTATTCCACCGCAACTTGACGGGGCTCTTTGGCAATCAGTTTGGTGTCCAGGGGCACTCATTTAAGTCTGTCCCCAATGAGTGCCCTTGGGAAGCGAAAATGGCTCGCTAGCCGATGGCGTTTTTGAGCTCCGCACGGCGCTTTTTCATGCCGGTCATAACGGCATTGCGCAGCTCGGGCATGCGCGCGGTATCCATCTGGGGCACGCCCTCGAGCTTATAGGGAATCCCCAACTGCTCATATTTGACGACACCCATGGTGTGATACGGCAGCATTTCCAGGCCCACCACGTTGTGCCATGGAGCGATCAGGCGACCGAGTGTCTCACACTCCTCCACCGTGTCGGTAATGCCCGGCACCACCACGTGACGGATAACGACCTTGATCTTGCGACGGGCAAGCTCATCGCCAAACGCCAGGATGCGCGCAGGATCGCATCCGGTCAACTTCTTGTGCTCAACCGGATTGGCATGCTTAATGTCGAGCAGCACCATATCGGTCTCGTTGAGCACAGCATCGAACTTCTCCGGATGCTTGGGATCAAACGCATAGCCACAGCTGTCTAGGCAGGTGTGCACGCGTCCGTCGGGGTTGTTGTGCATCATGCGGAACAGGTCGGCTAAAAACGCGGGCTGCAGGAGCGGTTCACCGCCCGAAACGGTAATGCCGCCGCTACGGTAGAACTCATGGTTGCTCTGGAACTCGTCCATCAGATGCTCGACGGTCACCATCGTGCCGCCGTTAACCGACCAAGTATCGGGATTGTGGCAATATGCACAGCGCATGGGACAGCCTTGGACAAACACTACGAAGCGAATGCCGGGGCCATCGACCGTTCCCATCGTCTCGATCGAATGCACGCGACCCAGGGCATATGCAGAGTCCTCGGGATGAGCGTCCACACCCTCAAGCGTCATCTCAGCCATTCCCGCTACCTTGCCTCTCTTTGGTTTTCGCCAATTAAAACGCCAGAGCCATTTTAGCCCATACGCTTGCGTTTAAACGTCTCGGGCCAGAATGGCACGCTTCAATCTGCCCCCTACCGCCATGGCAGGGACTTATATCGATCGTATGGCTGCTGAGCACTCGCGAAAGTGAGAAATGCTCGTCTGCAGCCTTTACGCCTTAAGCGTAAGCACCGCGCCAAAGGCAGTCGGACCACAGTGGCTCGAGATCACACCGCCGACCTGAGTCCAGGTGATGTCCTTAAAGCCGAGTTCATGCGCGTAGACCTCCATATCATCGCGCAGCTCCTCGGAAAGGCCCACCGAATACGCCAAACCAATGTGCGAGTAATCAATATCGCCCTTGGCAACCATGTGGTCAATAAAGGCGCGGGCGCATTTGAGCATGGAGCCGCGGAACTTCTTGGTCGCCACAAACTTACCGCCCGTCACCTCAATACAGGGCTTGATTTTGAGCAGGTGGGCACCAAGAAACGCCATGTTGGACAGGCGCCCGCCGGCCTTGAGGAAGGCAAGATCGGTGGGAACAAAGCCCAGTAGCACGCGGTCCATGACGGAGTTCGTAAAAGCAAAGATCTCTTCGACGGTGGCATCGGGGTGAGCCTCGATGTATTTGGCAGTCTCGACGACAACGAGCGACTGGCCCACCGAGACAAAGCGAGTGTCCATGGAGAACACGTAGTCGCGGCCCTTAGCTGCAATCTTGGAGGACTGATGCGAACAGGTCGTGGCCTCGGAATACGCAAGATGCAGAATAGTCGCGTCGGGCTGCTCGGCATGGATGCGGTCGTACACATGAGCAAAATCCGCAGGCGCACAGCCACTGGTTTTGGGCATCACGCCAAACTCGTTGCAGCGCGAATAAATCTCAAGCGGATCGATCGAGCCGTCCTCGACGGTCTCGTCAGCAATCGTGACATGCATGGGCACGCGCACGATGCCGTAGCGCTCGCAGAGCTTTGGCGTCACATCCGAACCAGACTCAACCACGATTACGTACTTGCCCATTATCATCACGACCTATCTCAACGTCGACTTTCCAATACCAAGCACAGGCCACCACACTGTTGCGCAACAGCATCTAAGCGCCAAAGAGACGCCGCCCCTTGCACACAACAAAGGACAGCGTCTCCCTGGAAAACTCCGTGCTTGGCTTAGATTTTACACGGTTTATAAATGAGTGTTACTTATCCCGCAAACGGTAGCTATACGCGATAAACGGTAGTTCGCTGCGGCAACTGCAACACATTCCGCCCAGCAAGTCCAATCGTGCCCCATGCACGGTTAATGTACGAGGCGGTAGAAATTCATCGATGCCGCGCCCTCGGCGTGCAGCTCCATCGCCGGAACCGCCGGCGAATAGGTACGGCTCGTAAGTGCCGCCTCGCCGCCATTTGCAAAAATCTCGACCATCGTAGTGTCCGAAAGCACGCGCAGGTCGCGAAGCTCGCTGAGCTCGATCGACCTCTGGTCGCGCCCATAGCCTTCGTCACCCATGTCGAGGGTAAGCATCCCGTCTGCATAGCACACAAAGACACCCTTGCGGATTTCGAGCTCGACCATCTTGGCGCCCTCACAGGAAACCACAAGATCAAACAGGCGGCCCGGCTCCTCAACGGTTTCACCGCCTGTCGCGCGAACGCAGTCGCCGCGCATCCTCTCAATCTCGTGCGCCGGTTGCTGGCAGAGCTTGCCATCGCGCATGCTCAGCTCTCGCGGCACCGTCAACGCGCACTGCCACCCGCGCGCCACCGTCGGGTTTTCTGCCGTCGCATCGGGGCAACCCGACCATCCGATCATCAAACGCCGGCCTGCAGTATCCTCAAAGGACTGCGGTGCGTAGAAATCAAAGCCGGCATCGACCATCGGGGGCATGCCCTGCCCGGTGATCTTAAAACTCGGCGCCTCCCAATCGGCCTCGATGGGGAACCACACGCACTGATGCGGATTGCGGTAACGCCAACCATCGGCAGGCACACCCTGCGGACAGCAAACGAGAATAAGCTCGCCATCGAGCTCAAACAGATCGGGGCACTCCCACATAAAGCCAAACTTCTCGCCCAACTCAATGCGCGTCGCATAGCTCCAGTCCTCAAGATTGCGCGAGGTATAGACAAGCACGCAGCCACGGTCGTCTTTCGTACGAGCGCCCAGAACCATGTAGTAGATACCGTCGTGTTCAAGGATCTTGGGGTCGCGCACGTGCGTACCGATATCGTCGGGGTAATCGACCGGCCCAACAGCTATGCGCTTCTCGCCCAATTCGTCGGGATTCTCGGCAACCATATGAATCTGGTTTTGCTCACGGCCCGTCAACACGTAGTCGTAATCATCACGGTCAAAATGCTTAACGTTGCCGGTATAGAAGTAGTGAATCTTGCCATCACGTACAAAGGCAGAACCAGAATACGCTCCACTCGAATCCAAATCGGAATCGGGGAACAGCACGGGACCGTGATTCTCGTACGTCACAAAATCCTTTGTCGCCAGATGGTTCCAAAGCACTGGACCGCCATGCGCAGCATCGAACGGATCGTATTGATGATAGATGTGATACGTATCACCAATCTGAACCAAACCATTGGGGTCGTTGAGCCAGCCAAGCTCAGGCTCCACATGGAACAAAAGCCTATCGGGGTCGGACGCGATGCGAGCCGCCGTCTCATCCTGTCCGGCACGCCACTGCTCATAGTCCGCACGCATCACCTTGTTTTTTTGATTAAACATCGCCATTGACCTTCTCGTCTATAGGAAAGGACGCTCGACTCACACGAGCCGAACGCCCTTCCCCAAATGGACTTATCCGCACATTACGCTGAACGGCTCAACTAGAAGCTAACGTCGAAGCCAGCGCCAGCGCCCTCTTCATCGGTGGTCGGCACGCCCTTTGCCTTGTTGTAGGCAAAGATCAAGACGACCGGCACGATGAAGGCGATGAGATTGCCAGCCACATACCACACGAGCGTCTCGGGCGTGACGATGAGCAGGCCAAGCACGCCGGTCAGACCCTGACCGATGGCGCGCACCTCAAAGAGCTTCACGAAGGCACCGCCGCAGCCTGCACCGATGCAAGCGCAGATGAACGGGATGATCGAGTAGCGCATGTTTGCAGCAAAGATTGCGGGCTCGGAGATACCGACCAGCGTCGGGATAAAGGACGACATGCAGATGTTGCGCTCTTTGGAATGCTTCTTGTGAATGAGGTACATGCCGATGGCGCCGCCGCCCTGGGCGATGATGGAAACCGACCAGATGGCCTGGATGTAGTTGAAGCCAGTCGTGGCAACGAGGTTTGCCTCGATACCCTGGATGAACTGATGCGTACCGGTAACGACAAGCGGCTGCAGGAACGCGGCAAAGACAAAGGCACCGAAGACGCCCATCCTGTTGTACAGGATATCGATTACGCCGGCGAGGACGTTGCCGATCAGGTTGCCGAGCGGGCCGAACACGGTGAACAGGGCGACGTTAGCAAGAATCAGGGTAACGGTCGGGACAAAGACGAACGAAACGACCTCGGGGATGTACTTCTGGGCAATCTTCTCGACCTTGGCCATAAACCAGGCAGTCAGGATTGCAGGGAACACGCCGCCCTGGAAAGCAACCATGGGAATGGAGAGCGGACCGAAGTTCCAGTACTCAGCACCCGTCGGGTCCATAACGAACGTGTTACGGTTCATAAGGCTCGGGTGAACCATGACGATACCGACGAGGATGCCCAGGATCGGGTTACCGCCAAAACGCTTGACCGCGCTGTACATAACCAGGACGGGTAGGTAGTCGAAGGTGGTGGCGATAATGGCAAAGAAGCTTGCGAGGTTCTTGAGGAACTCGCTGTGATCGGCGAGGCTGCCCTCCATGCCAAAGAGGCCGTTGGCAACGATCAGCGACTTAAGGCCGATGATGATAGCAGCGCCGACGAAAGCGGGAATGATGGGGATAAAGATGTCCGAGAATACCTTGAGGACCGAGAAGAACTTGCCCTTCTTGTCCGCCTCGGCGCCCTTGACCTCGGAAGCGCTGATCTCCTTAACGCCCGTCAGAGCCATAAACTCATCGTAAACCTTGTTGACGGTACCGGTGCCGAAGATGATCATGAGCTATCCGCTGTTGTACAGCACGCCCTTGACGCCATCGATGTTCTCGAGCTCGGCCTTGTTGTACTTGCTCGTATCCTTGAGCACCAGACGCAGACGCGTAACGCAATGCGTGGCGCCCTCGATGTTCTCCAGACCGCCGACGTTATCGACGACTTGCTGAGACACTACTTTGTAGTCCATGTTCCTCTCCATTCCTTTACGGAATCATAAGACGTTTTGATGCCATTACAGAGACGCGATCGTTGCATTTGCGCACTTAAGCGTACCGTCGGTGACCGTCAGCGCCACGCCCTGGCCCTGCTTATTGCAGAATCGAGCGTTAAGCGCAACATCATCGACAAAGATGGTCGCGATATCGTCGTCAACGACCAGGTGCACATGATGAGTGCCCTCGCCCTTAAAGAACAACGGACGCTCGAGGCCCATGTTGTTGACCTGGAACCACGGATACTGGGGGGCCGCCGTAAACTCGAGCTTGCCCTCACGCAGGTTGGCTCGGAACTCATAGGCAAGACCGGACTCGGCGTCCTCGGCAAGCTTCACCGAGAAGCCGGCAGCGTCACCGGCGAGCTCGATGTCGGCATCGAGCATATAGGTGGAACCGGCATCCGCGGCGAGCACCTGCTCGACCTTGCCCGACTCGCAGGAGAGCTCAAAGGCCTCGACTGCCTTAGCCTCGCCAAAGGCGCCAAGCATGCTGTCAGGAAGCTTGGTGCCGAGCGTTCCGTCGGCACGCTGAACGATCTCGAGGGGCATAAAGGTGCCACCCCACAGGTAAGAGCTGGGGTCGCCGCCCTCGTCACGCGTAGGAACCCAACCAAAGAGAACGCGGCGCTCGCCGTCAAATGCGGTACGCGCGGCATAGTACGCGCGGCCATCGAAGGAATCGTCCGCAGGAGTGATCCAAGGACCGTTGATAGAGCGAGACATGCGGTAACGGGTCTTGTTGCCATCACTGTACTCGGAGAACACCAGATACCACCAGTCGCCCATCTTAAAGAGATCAGGCATCTCGAACATGGTGTACAGGCCCGGATTCCACCAGTCGCCCTGGAACTCCCAGGTATCCAGGTCCTTGGAGGTGAACTTGACCAGACGCCCGGTCATCAGACGCTTGTCCTCGCCCACGCGCGTGCCGAGGATGAGCATGTACTCTTCGTTCTCCTCATCCCAAAGCACAAAGGGATCGCGCCAGTTGCGGTCATCGTAACCTTCCTGGGGCGGAAGCAGCGTCTCGGCGATGTTCTTCTCCCACTTGACGGCGTCGTCACTCGTTGCGTGAAGAAGAACCTGCTTCATCAAGCGTGCGCGGACCTTATCGCGATTGCAACCAGTGTAGAGCGCATGGTACTTGTCGCCCACCTTAAACACCGTGCCGGCATAAACATACTGGTCGACTTCCTCGTCGCCGCCACGCTCAAGGCTCTCGCCAAAGTCCTTGTAGTTGACGAAATCCTTGGTCGTCGCGAGTGCCCAACCAAACGGCTCTCCGAAAGGACCGGGGTTTCGCGTGTCACGCTGGTGATAGAGATAGAACGTGCCGTCCTCGCCGTACGGCATGATGTCGCCTACCCAAATTCCCTCAGGCTGGTAATACACCTTGTGCATCCGAGACTTCCTTTCCCACAAGATACTAACTCGGTACAACTGCAAGATATGTCAATCGTTTTCATATGTCAAACGTTTTCACACTAATACGTCTTTTCGCAGTTCCAGTCGTCGGCAAACGGTTGACATATGGCGGCAAACGGTCATCAGAGGCGTTTGAGGAATTCTTTTGGCACGGGATGAACTACGCGGTTTTGCCCTCAATGAGTTCAACGGGGAGCTTGGTATTCGATTCGGGCTTTTCACCGTTAACAAGAGCGATGATGGATTGCGCCGCGAGCTCTCCGATGCGATCGATATCTTGACGAACGGTTGTTAAGTCAGGCATAAACGTCATAGTGCGGCGGGCGCCATCCGCGCCCACGACCTTAATATCGTCCGGAGCGCTCAAGCCGCGCCGCTTCATCACGTTGAGGCAGATGGCCGCCATCGTGTCGTCTCCCGCAAAGATGCCGTCAATATCGGGGTTCTCATCGAGGATCTTCGCAACGACCGCACTCTTTTCGTCGTCGGACTTAACGAACTCGACCTCACGGACAAGCGCGGGCAAACCGGCCTGCTCCACAACATCGTGGTAGGCATCGGTACGCTTATTGGCAGGCATACGCATGCGGCTATTGTTGCGCAGGCACAAGATGCGCGAACACCCGTCATCGATCAGGCGACGCGTGGCAAGTTCGCCGATGCCATAGCTGTCGCTCGCAACCTGAACAGAGGTCTCGCCAAGGTCGCAGTCGATACCAACCAGACTCAAGCCCATCTCGGCATACGCCTCGGCACCGATATTAAGCGAGTTGACGATGACGCCATCAACCATATTGCGCCGAAGCATATCGATATAAGAACACTCAAGATCAGGTCGATTGGCGCTATTGCACAGCAACATCTTAAAACCGTTTTCGGCCAGGGTACGCTCAACGGCTTGGACCGCTTGGGCATGAAACGGGCTGCTGACATAGGGGACTATCATACCTATTAGATTCAGGCGACCGTTGAGCATGGCACGGGCGATATCGTTGGGCGTATAGTTGATGCGCTTCATCGCGGCATGGACCTTATCGCGGGTCTCTTGGCTAATATAGCCGCGATTATTAAGCACGCGAGATACCGTAGTAGGCGAAACCCCCGCCACCGCTGCAACTTCCTTGATGCCAGGCTTAGCCGAATCCTTAGAACGAG
>UROA01000046.1 GCA_900549355.1 uncultured Collinsella sp.
GTCTGGCCGGACAGGCCGCCGCCCTGGCCGCCGGCGATCAGCGGCTGATGGATCAGGATCTCGGAGTTGGGCAGGGCAAAGCGCTTGCCCTTGGTGCCGCTTGCCAGCAGGAAGGCACCCATGGAAGCGGCCATGCCCATGCAGATGGTGGAGACATCACACTTGATATACTGCATGGTATCGTGGATGGCCATGCCCGCACTGATGGAGCCGCCGGGGCTGTTGATATACAGGCTGATATCCTTGTCCGGGTCCTGCCCTTCCAGATACAGCAGCTGCGCCACCACAAGGCTTGCGGAGGTGTCGTTGACATCCTCGCTCAGAACGATGATGCGGTCATTCAGCAGACGGGAGAAGATATCATAGGAACGCTCACCATGTGCCGACTGTTCGACAACGTAAGGAACAAAACTCATAAAGTTCGCCTCCTGATACGAAAAATGATTCTATTTGCAAAATTGACCGATACGGCAAAAGAAACAGGGCCGTATCGGTCAATTTTAACAACCTTTGTTTACAGGGTACGCTTCAAACAGCGTTTCCTGCAAATTGCGGCCTTGGCAGCTGGATTATTCAGCGTCCTCGGTCTTTTCAGCCTCAGCGGCCTTCTCCACGATGTTGGCGTGGCTCTTGATGAAGTCGATGGCCTTGTTGATTGCCAGATCCTTCTTCAGGTCGTCAACGTTGACCAGCTCACGGACCTTGTCCTCTTCCATCTTGTACTGGTCAGCGATGCGCTTGATCTCAGCGGAGACATCCTCCTCGGAAGCCTCGATGTTCTCAGCAGCGGCAACAGCCTCCAGAGCCAGGCGGATCTTGACCTGCTTCTCAGCCTGAGGCATGAAGGAAGCACGGAACTGATCCACGGTCTGGCCCATATACTTCAGGTAGTCTTCCAGGCGCAGACCCTGCTGCTCCACACGGAAGGCGAAGTCATTGACCATCTCGTCCATACGGGTATCGTACATAGCCTGGGGGATCTCAGCCTCCATGCTCTCGATGACCTGATCGACCAGAGCGTTCTCAACAGCCAGGTCATCCTGCTTGTCCAGCTGCTCCTGGTTGTTCTTGCGGATGGACTCCTTGAACTCTTCCAGAGTGTCGTACTCGGAGCAGTCCTTAGCCAGCTCGTCATCCAGAGCGGGCAGCTCCTTGTACTTGACCTCGTGCAGCTTGATCTTAAAGACCGCTGCCTTGCCGGCCAGCTCTGCAGCCTGGTACTCGGTGGGGAAGGTGACGTTCACATCGAACTCTTCGCCAGCGGAGTGGCCCACGATCTGATCCTCAAAGCCGGGGATGAAGCTGCCGCTACCCAGGGTCAGGCTGTAGTGCTCAGCCTTGCCGCCCTCGAATGCGACGCCGTCCACAAAGCCCTCGAAGTCGATATCCACGATATCGCCGTTCTGAGCAGCGCCCTCACGGGTCAGCTCACGGGCGTTGCGCTCCTGCACACGCTTCAGCTCAGCGTCCACAGCCTCGTCGGTGACAGTATGGACCGTCTTTTCCACGGTCAGACCGTTGTAGTTGCCGACCTTGATCTCGGGCTTGACAGCGACCTTGACGGTCAGGGTGACACCCTCGGTCTCGTTTGCGGCGTCAACGCTGACTTCCGGACGGCCGACCGGCTCCACGTTTGCTTCCTTGACAGCAGCCTCGAAAGCCTCGGGGAACAGCTCGTTGATGGCATCGTAGGTGAAGACATCGGCACCGTACATCTTCTCGATCAGAGAACGGGGAGCCTTGCCCTTGCGGAAGCCGGGCACAGCATACTTCTTGCTTTCCTTCTTGAAAACATCGGCAACAGCCTTCTTGAAGGCCTCTGCGTCGATGGAGAACTGCAGTTCTGCCATGCTCTTCTCGAGCTTTTCACACTTGATGAGATTCATTTGTTTTTCCTCCACTCAAAAATTCTATTGCATCGGGCAGGAAGTTTTTTGCCCTGAGCAACCGCGCACTGCGTCCTGGATCAGCTTGCTTTTGCAATATGCGGAGACGCGCGCGCTCAATTGGGTGCAACAATCGCGTCAAATCTTATTATAGCACGCTCTTGACACAATTGCCAGTCCAAATTGTTAATTTTTATCGGTTTTGCTGTTCAATTGATGCGATATGGGCAGAATCGCAGTCCGTCGGCACTCACCAGCTTGTAGCGGATGCCGTCCACTTCGCCCTGCACCGCATAGCGGATGGCGTTGCCGTGCAGATGGCCGTAGTAGCAGGTGCGGATGCCGTATTCCTTCAGCGTGGCCACGATCTCCGGGGCGCTGATGCCGGTGTACACCGGCGGATAATGCAGAAACACCAGCTTTTCCAGCCCCGGCTCGGCAGCGTCCAGGCTCATGCGCAGGCGGCCGATCTCGCGGTTCATCACCTTTTCGTCGTGCGGCTCCCCCACATCGAACAGCCAGCCCCGGGTACCGCAGATGGCATAACCCTCCACGGAGTAGGAGTTGTTGTGCAGGATGTGCAGCGTATCAAACCCTTCTGCCCTGAGATAAGCGTTCATCTTGTTGGCCGTGGACCACCAGTAATCATGGTTGCCCTTCATGATGATCTTCTGCCCCGGCAGGCTCTGCAGGAAGGCAAAGTCCCGGCGGGTATCGGTCAGGCGCATGGCCCAGCTGATGTCACCCGCCAGCACGATGGTGTCCTCCGGCTGGATGAGCTTCCGCCAGTTTTTTTCCAGACGCTCCACATAATCGTTCCAGCCCGGAAAGATATCCATCGGCTTGGAAGCGCCCAGCGAAAGATGGGGGTCGCCAAGCACAAAAAGTGCCATGTTGTTACTCCTGTTCTAACTGTGCAGCAGGGGTGTTTTATGCCTGATAGCCCAGCGCCACCTCGGCGATCTGCGCAGGATCGATCACGGTGTTAAAGCGCTCCGGCTTCTGGCGCAGCGCGGCAAGGCTTGCCGGTGCGGTATGCGCGGTAGCTGCTTCCAGCTGCTGCATTGCTTCAAAATCATTTTCCGGTGCGGTGCGGCCCAGAGCCTCCAGCACGCTGCGCGGGAACTTGAAAGGCGATGCGGTGGACAACACGACCATGGGCACTCCGCTGCGCTTTTTCTGCGCTGCCACATGGAATGCCACCGCCGTATGGGTGTCGCACAGGTAGCCGTCCTGCTCGTAGCGGGCACGGATCTCCCCTGCCACTTCCTTCTCGCTGCTCCAGCCGCAGGCAAAGGTCTCCTGAATGGCAGCCAGTGTCTCCGGACGCACGGTGTAGCTGCCGTTCTCAGCCAGGCTCTTCATCAGGCCGGCCACCTCGGCGTCGCTGCCGGTGACATGATACAGCAGACGCTCCAGGTTGGAGGACACCAGAATGTCCATGCTGGGCGACGTGGTCTTGAAGAACTCCCGCTTTGCCGTATAAGTACCGGTGGTGAGGAAGTCGGTCAGGACGTTGTTCTCATTGGAGGCACAGACCAGCTTACCCACGGGCAGACCCATGCGCTTGGCATAGTAGCCTGCCAGAATGTCGCCGAAGTTGCCCGTAGGCACACAGAAGTCCACGGCATCGCCGAAGGCGATCTTGCCGGCCTTGAGCAGCTGTGCGTAAGCGGCAAAGTAATAGACGATCTGCGGTACAAGGCGGCCCCAGTTGATGGAGTTTGCGCTGGACAGGCGAATGCCCCGCTGTTCCAGCTCGGCGGCAATGGCCTTGTCGCCAAAGACCTTTTTCACGCCGGTCTGGGCATCGTCAAAGTTGCCGCGCACGGCGTAGACTGCCACGTTGGCACCCTCCTGGGTGGCCATCTGCAGGCGCTGGATCTCGCTGGTGCCGCCCGTGGGGTAGAACACCGCGATCTCCACGCCGGGGATATCGTGGTAACCGTCCAGGGCAGCCTTGCCGGTGTCACCGCTGGTGGCCACCAGGATCAGGGTCTTTTCGGTGCGGCCCAGATTCTTTTTGGCTTCCACCAGCAGGCGGGGCATCAGCTGCAGGGCGTAATCCTTGAAGGCGCAGGTGGGGCCATGCCACAGTTCCAGGGCGTAGGTGTCCCCTTCCACCGGGGCAAGATAGCCCGCCTTGCCGCCAAAAGCCTCACCGTAGGTGGTGCGGGCGGCCTGGGCCAGAAATTCCGGCGAATAATCCGTCAGATATTCCCGGATCACAGCTGCGGCCAGTGCCGGATAATCCAGCTCACACAGGGCTCTGACGTCCACCTGCGGAAAGCTCTCGGGAACAAACAGGCCGCCCTCATCGGACAGGCCCTGGGCGATCGCCTCCGAAGAGGTCACTTTACGATTCGTGTCTCTGGTACTGAAGAACTGCATATCGTCGCTCCTTTTTCGGCACAGGACGCGCAACGCGGCCCTGCGCTGCTGTGGCAGAGCCCCTTGCTCTGCCCGTACATTTCCCACCGGAACGCTCTTCACGCAAGAAAAGCGCCCCTTATAATATGTACCATCCAGCGCCCGCTGTCAAGAGGTTTGACCTCCGCCACATCAAAACGGACGGGTGCATCGCTCAGACCCGTGCGCTGCAAATAAGCCTCTGCGGCACGGATCAGGCGGCGCTGTTTTGCCCGATTCACCGCCTCTGACGGGGTGGTCATGGAGCCTTCGGCGCGAGTCTTGACCTCGCAGATCACGATGGTGCCGTCCGGTTCCTGCACCACGACATCCAGCTCTCCCATCCGGGTGTGGAAGTTATGTGCCAGCAGCCTGCAGCCCTGCTTCTGATACCAGCGGGCCGCAGCAGCTTCTCCCCTGCGCCCTGTCTCGGCGCGGTTCACTTTCCGTTCTCCGGCCAGTAGCCCTGCTTTTTGAGGAAGCTGCGGCGGTAGAAGGGCTGGATGCCGTACTGGGCGATCAGCTCATAGTGGAGCTTGGTGGGGTACCCCTTGTGCTTTGCCAGCTGATACTGCGGGTATTGCTTATCCAGCTCCAGCATATAGCGATCCCGGCTGACCTTGGCCAGAATGGACGCTGCACCGATGCTGGCACTGGTGGCATCTCCCTTGACCACCGGCTGGGCTGGGATCTGCAGGCCCGCCGGGACACGGTTACCGTCCACCAGCACGAGGTTGGGCACGATGTCCAGCTCTTCCACAGCCTGGCGCATACCGCCCATGGTGGCATTGAGGATGTTGTCCCGGTCGATGATCTCCGGCCCCACGAACACGATCCGGTAGGCCAGAGCTTTTTCCTTGATCTCATCGAACAGGGCATCCCGCTTTTTCTCGGTGAGCTTTTTGGAATCGTTGATTCCCCAGACGCGCGGCTCCATGGGAAGGCACACGGCGCAAACCGTCAAAGGACCGGCCACCGAGCCGCGACCCACCTCGTCGACGCCCACGACAACGCCATCCCCACCGAGCTCGTGCATCAGCTCGTACATACCGTTAACGCGCTCGCGCTCGGCAAGTTCCTTGGCATGGCGCTTAAGGGCACGCTCGCAAGCCTTGATAACTTGCTGGCGCGGATCCTCACGATAATGCTCCACGAGGATGGGGATCTCCTCAAACGTAGCGCTCGCCAGCTCGCCGGCAACCTGCGATGCCGAAACCGAGCTCGTCATGTTGGCCATATCGGGGCCTCCTTGCATGCAAATCAGATAAAAAGAAGGGCCACCCGAAGGTGACCCTTTTGTCCAAACGAGTGGACAGACGCTGCGATCTTCTTAGCGCTTCTCGGGGATGCGAGCAGCCTTGCCCACCTTGTCGCGGAGGTAGTACAGCTTGGCGCGACGGACGCGACCATGACGGACGACCTCGAGCTTGGCGATCTTGGGGCTGTGAAGCGGGAAGGTACGCTCAACACCGACACCGAAGGAAATCTTGCGGACGGTGAAGGTCTCACGGGCACCGGCGCCGGCCATGCGGATGACGTCACCCTGGAAAACCTGGATGCGCTCGCGGTCGCCTTCCTTAATGCGGTAGTGAACCTTGACGTTGTCGGCAACGCGGACCTGCGGGATGTCCTCGCGGATCTGCTGACGCTCGATTGCGCGGATGTAATCCATGTGCAATTCCTTACTCTTCTAGAGGTGCCGTACCACCTTGGCCGGCACGTAGTTGAACAAACGTATTCGATTATACACGCCACGACCTTGGCTGCAAGAACTATTTTGCCCGTGCGCAAAAAGACAAAAACACGCACTCTTTCTGCACTTATGCGCCGTCCGCAGCATCAGTCGTCGGCGTCGTCACGGTCGTTCCGGGCGCGATATAGCCGTATTCGAGCAGCACCGAAAGCGCATGCTGCTTCCAGGTGGCAAGCTCTTCGTCATTATAGTTGTCATGGGCCCATTCACTCATCGCGTCCTCGGCGTCTTGGGGCACCAGGTCCTGGCTGTCGGCTATCAGGTACAGGATGCCTAAGATGTCGAAGTCCTGCTTGGTCATCTCTTCCTTGTTTGATGTGCTGATGAGACCGTGATCGATGCCGTAGCGGCAGATATCGGTCAAAACGGTAACGAGGCCCGTAGGAATCGGCGAGGCATCCTTCGCGGCGGTGGGCGCGGTGTCGTCAGTCACTGCAGTGGCATCGTCGCTCGCCGGAGCAGACTCGGCCGCGTTCGCATCGGAACCGGCCCGCTCTCCCTGGGCAGAAGCCGTGCTATCCGTCGTTGCCGAAGCATCCCCCGAAGAAACGGACGTAGCGCTCACCGGTGTCTCGACCACGGTCGTCATCGGGTCGACCGGTGCGGGCGCTGCGATGACCTCGGCCCAATCGGAATACACGCCGTCAATAAAGGCGCGAACATGGAAGGTGCCCGGTTGCGAGATGGTCATCGTGCCGTCTGTCGCGACCGAAATGCCCTTGCTCTCGAGCTCCTGGGCCTCCCAGCTGCAGACCCTATCGACTTCCTTGCCCGTCGTGTCGTAGACCGTAGCGGTTAGGCCCTCGATGCCGTTAAGGTTCTCCTCGACGCCGACGACGGTCTGTGCCGAGCCCTCGAGTTTGATGCTGCCGTTAAACGGCTCGGGCGCCACGTCGCTTACCTTATATTTGTAGGCCGCGGCGTCGATCTCGTCATTGGTCGAGACATGCCCGTTCACGTCCACATAGGTGTCCTCGGGGATAAAGTACTTTACGTAGGCGGTGCCGGCCTTTTTACCCACCACGACTTGCTCGTGGGTGACAGGGTCGGTCTGGATCTCGATGACGTCGGACTTGCACTCCTTGCCCTTTTTATCGACCACGCGCCAGTCGCCCGACGACTTTACAAAGCCGTAGTAGTCAACATCGTCCTCGTCCCTTGCGCGCACGCGATAGGAAGAGATGGGGTCTTCCTCTCCCACCGTAAGCCTTCGGGTCTTATCGGTCTGCAGCGACACGAGAATCTTGGAGATGGGCTTAATAGGTTGCGGCGTGCCCAACTGCGTATCGACTGTCACCGACTCAAACGAGAGATTGGAACCCGTAATGGACATGGGGTAGGTGGCGGCCATGTCATTGAGCACGTTGCACGTGCGCGGGGCGCCGCCGTTGCGCGAAGGCACCTCGCGATCGGCCAGAACCGAATTCCAATCGATGGCGCGCACCATGTGGTTGTTGGTGCGATGCGACCAGCTCGTGACGTTTCCGGCGGTGGTATCGTAGCCGTCGTCGCCACGATGAGCGATTGAGCGCAGGAACAGGTTCTGCACGGCGTCGGTCGACTGATCGCCAAAGGTGGTGTAGAACGAGCGCTGGTCATAACCGGCGGTATGGAACTCCTGCACGGCGGCGTTGTCGTCGTAGCACTCGCCGTTCATGTTAAAGATGATCACGTCGAACGTCACGCCCACCGGCTGGTCATAGTCCTCGGACAGCGTCGTGGTAGAACTCGTCTGCTTGCTATTGACCTGCGTGTGCGCCGGGATCGTCATATTGACGGTGACCGACTGATTGTCCGTTGTGGTGATCGACTGTTCCTCGGTCTTACTCGCCTCCCACAACTGGGACATCGTGGTTTCGGCCGAAAACGAAGTCTCGATCTCCTCGCTCGCTGTTGCGGGCACGCCCAGCGACTCCTTGAGGCTCACCGATGCGCCCCACGAGCCGCCTTTGGAATACGATGCGGATTCAGAAGTGCTCGTGCCGACCGTCTCCTCGGTACCGCGGGCGAGCGTGATGCTCTGCGAGGCGTCCTCATAGCCGACGTTAAGTGCCGAGGTAACGAGCTCCTGCTCAGTCTTAGAATCGACAAAGGAATAGCCCGGCGCGTCCTCGGGCGCACAGTTAAGCTTGTTCACGCTGTTGAGCTGCTGAACTCTAAAGTTATAGAACGCGATGCCAAAGCCATTGAAATCGTACTGATAGGTGCCGCCGAGCTTGTCGACACAAGCAATGGTGGCATAAATGACGTCCTGCTCAGTCGTGTCTTTCGACAGTCCGTCGAGCGGCACGTTTTTACGGAAATCGGAGCCCTTCAGCTTGTGACCGATACAGCCGGCGATATCGTCGGTCAAGCGCTCGTAGACCGCATTGAGGTTTTTTGCAGATGTCAGACCACTCTGCTTCGATTTGTCGGCGCCATCGGAATGCTCACCGTTGCCGCCCGAAAGCGCATCATAGAGATAGATGTAGTGACCCTTACCGAAGTCCTTCTCAAAGCCCTTGCCGGCGTGGTCCCAGTACAAAAAGTCCTTGGAGTCGTCGCCTCCGCCATAGCCAAGGATGTTATAGGCAAGCGATGCCCAGTTGGGCAACACCTTTTTGACGGCGGCCGTGTAGAACGAGACGTTGTCGTACATCGAGGTACGGCCCTCGAGCTTGCCGTCATCGATATCTACAAACGTGCAGGCGCGATCGTTGACCGTAATGGTGAGCGGATTGACCACATCACCATAAAGCTCGTCGCGTGATTCATCCTGAAGGGCAAAACCGGTTGTCGGCATCCCGCAAAGCGCCGTGACCGCAACGACCACCCAGCACAGGGTCACCTGTGCTCCCCGACGCGCTCGTTGCAAATACCTGGTGAGGTTTTTCATCGCAGTCCTCCCGTCAGTTGCCAATGTATTGAACCAACGTAAAACGCCGCCGCGTCCACAAGGGGCGCGACGGCGCGAAGGGGAACTTAAAAGGCGCAAATGGAACGCGACTCCGTTAAGCGGAGCGCTTGGCCTCGAGCTTGGCCTGAGCGGCAGCCAGGCGCGCGAGGGGTACGCGATAGGGCGAGCAGGACACATAGTCCACGTCGGCCACGTTGAACAGGTCCTTGATGGACTTGGGGTCGCCGCCGTGCTCACCGCACACGCCAAAGTGCATGTCGGGGTTGGTGGCGCGACCTTTCTCGACGGCCATGCGCACGAGCTCCAGCACCGCCGAGTCGATGGTCTCGAAGGGGTTATCCTTCAAGATCTTCTTGTGCATGTACAGCGGAATGAACTTGGCCTCGGCGTCGTCACGCGAGAAACCGAACGTCGTCTGCGTGAGGTCGTTGGTGCCAAAGCAGAAGAAATCGGCGTGCTGGGCGATCTCGTCGGCGACCATGCAGGCGCGAGGAAGCTCGAGCATCGTGCCCACGGGAATGTTGAGCTCGACGCCCTCCTCGGCGGAAACCTCGGCGATCACGCGCTCGATGACCTCGCGAGTCTGAACGTGCTCGGCCGTAATGGAAACGAGCGGGACCATAATCTCGGGACGCGGGTCGACGCCTTCCATGATAAGGCGGGCGCAGCCGTTGCCACGGCACGGACCTGCATGAGCGGCAGGTCACCGAAGACGACGGACAGGCGCACGCCGCGCAGGCCGAGCATCGGGTTGGACTCGACCATGCCGTCGATGCGACGCAGGCGGGCACGCAAGGCGGCGAGCTCTTCCTCGCTGGCGCCGGCGGCCTCCTTCTTGGTGATGGCGACCTCGAGCTCGCGAGGATTATCCAGGAACTCATGAAGCGGCGGATCGAGTAGGCGAACAACCACATCGCGACCAGACATGGTCTTGAACATCGCCAAGAAATCCTCGGTCTGGACCTTGAGCAGATCGGCCAGGGCCTGCTGCTTCACGGCCTCGTCGTCGGACAGAATGAAGCTCTGGATAATGTTCTTGCGATCGCCCAGGAACATGTGCTCGGTGCGGCACAGACCGATGGCCTCGGCGCCAAACTCGAGCGCGAGCTCGGCATCCTCGGGGTTGTCGGCGTTGACGCGCACGTGGTTGGCGTGACCGTCGGTCTCGTCCAGGCGGATCTCGTCGGCCCAGGACAGGATGGTGTCCAGGTCGCCGGTGAGCTCAGCGGAGACCAAATCGACAGCGCCATCGACGACGATACCCTGGGTGCCGTCGATGGAGATGATGTCGCCCTCGCGCAGCACGCGATCGCTGCCCTCGATACGCACGACCTTCTCGGCCGCGTCGACGTGGAAACGCTCGACACCGCAGACGCAGGGTGTACCCATGCCGCGGGCGATAACGGCGGCATGGCTCGTCTTGCCACCGTGACTCGTCAAGATACCCTCGGCGGCGACCATACCCTTCAGGTCGTCGGGGTTGGTCTCCCAGCGGACCAGAATGACCTTATGGCCCTCGGCAGAACGCGCGACGGCGTCATCGCTCGAGAACACGACCTCGCCCACGGCGGCACCGGGACTGGCGTTAAGGCCGCATGCGAGCGCCTCGTACTTCTTGGAGGAGTCGAACTGCGGGTGCAGGAGCTGGTCGAGCTGCGCGGGGTCGATGCGGCTCACGGCCTCCTCACGCGTGATGAGGCCCTCCTCGACCATCTCGATAGCGATGCGCAGAGCGGCGGTTGCGGTACGCTTGCCCACGCGGGTCTGAAGCATCCAGAGCTTACCCTGCTCGATGGTGAACTCGATGTCGCACATGTCGCGGTAGTGATCCTCAAGCGTCAGGAATACACGCTCAAGCTCCTCACCTGCAGACTCGAGGCCCGGGGTGATCTTGAGGTCGGCGATGGGCTCGGTGTTGCGGATGCCGGCGACGACGTCCTCGCCCTGGGCGTTGACCAGAAAGTCGCCGTAGAACTCCTTAGTGCCATCGGCCGGGTTGCGCGTAAAGGCGACGCCGGTCGCCGAGGTCTCGCCCTTGTTGCCAAAGGCCATAGCCTGGACGTTGACGGCGGTGCCAAGGTCATCGGAAATGCCGTGCTGCCTGCGGTAGATGCAGGCGCGCTCGTTCATCCAACTACCAAAGACGGCCTGGATGGCAAGGCGCAGCTGAAGCTCCGGATCGTGCGGGAAGACGGGCTTGCCGTCGACGACCTCGAGATCGGGGTACAGGGCGGCCTCGACGTTGTCAGAGAAAATGCCCTTGAAAGTCTCGACGAGCTCCTGCAGGTCCTCGGCCGAAAGCTCGGAGTCGACGCGAACGTCGGCGACCAGGCGGGCCTGGGTCAGGGCATTCTCGAACAAGTCGGCATCGACGCCCATGACGACGTTGGAGATCATCTGGATAAAGCGACGATAGCTGTCCCAGGCAAAGCGCGGGTTCTGCGTCTGGGCGATAAGGCCCTGAACGGAGTCGTCGTTGAGGCCGAGGTTGAGGACCGTGTCCATCATGCCGGGCATGGAGAACGGAGCACCCGAGCGAACCGAGATGAGCAGCGGGTCACGAGCGTCGCCGAGCTTCTTGCCGCAGCGGGCCTCGAGGTCGGCCTCGGCGGCAACGATCTCGTCGAGCGCGCCCACGGGCCACACGTTGCCGGCACCAGAGTACTCGACGCAGGTCTGGCAGGTAATGGTAAAGCCACCGGGAACCGGCAGGCCGATGCGGCTCATCTCGGCAAGATTAGCGCCTTTGCCACCAAGCACGAAGTTCATGGACTTGTCACCCTCGGTGACACAAGTGCCCTGGGCATCGGTTCCAAAACGGTAAACCCTCTTGCAATCGCTCACGATACTTCCCCTTCCATGCGCTTTCGCGCACGACCGTGGTAACGAATCGACCCGCCGGATGCGGACCGTGAGGGAACTATACGGCGGGTTTTGAACGGGCTTGAGCAGAGGATACGCGGTTTGGTAAACGTGCTAAAACTAGCGGTAAACGGTAGGTAAAGGTGGTTACCTTATGAAGATACCACTATAAGAAACTCGCAGGTCATATGCAAGTTATTTACTAAATCGCTTTATCAATATCAGGTAATTTTAGCTAACCCAATTAGCTAACTTTGTTGGGCGCGACGGGCGGCGCGGCGGGCTCTTGCCTCTTGAACCTCTTCGAGGTGAGCGATGATCTCGGAGGCGCTCTCCTCGATCGCCTTGCCGTCGGTGCGCACCACAAAGCAGCCCAGGCGCTTCATAAGGGCACGAGCCTCCTCGAGCTCGCTGCGCACGCTCTCGGGCTCGGCATAGGAGCCGGCGACGGCACGGGCATAGTCGTCGCCCAAGCGGCTATCACGAATCTCAGAAATAACGTCGACGGTCGAAATCAGGCCAAACAACCGCATCGGGTCTACCTCGTAAATCGACTTGGGCGGCTCCATACCGTGCGCCAACGGAACGTTGGCGACCTTGTAGCCCTGATAGGCCAAATACATCGACAGCGGCGTCTTGGACGTGCGTGACACGCCCAGCAAAACGATATCGGCACCCGACAGATCGTCGCAACCACGTCCGTCATCGTGCTCAACGAAATACTCCATGGCCTCGATACGATGGAAATAGCGGTCATCAGTCCTGTGAATCACGCCCGCGACGCCCTTGGGCGGCACACCGATAAGCGACGACAGCACGGCGAGGGTCGGACCGATCAGGTCGACCGAACGGATATGCAGTATGCCCAGGTAATCGAGCACTCGGGCGCGAAGCGCAGGGTCGACGATGGTATGGAACACGGCGATATCGCGATGGTCGGCATCGACACGCGGACCCACAAACGACTTAACCTGCTCCACAGAGTTCACCTTGGGCAGGCGCAAGAGACGAAAAGCCCCTTCATCAAATTGCCCGGACGCCGCAAGCACCACCTCACAAGCGGTATCACCGAGCGAGTCGGAGATAACGATAACGGTGGGACGAGCGGTGACCGGGCAATCCATGCGGGGCTCCTTTTGCGCTTATGCGCAGGCTAACTTACTTTTTGCGAGCAAGCTCACCGATGTTGGCGATGCCGGAGAAAACGGCCTCGAAGCGGTTGAGCAGCTTAAGGCGATTATCGCGGAGCTGCTCGTCCTTGTCCATGACCATAACCTCATCGAAGAAACGGTCGATGGGCGCGCGCAGGGCGGCAAGGGCGGCAAATGCGGCCGGGTAGTCCTCGGCAGCAAGGGCGGCATCGACAGCGGTCTGAGCGGCCTCGGAGGCATCGGCAAGCGCGAGCTCGACCTCGCCCATCAGGCTGCGGTCGTACTCCACGCCCAGCTCAGGCTTGGAGATATGCGCGGCACGGGCATAGGCCGTAGCCAGGTTGTCAAAGGTCTCGGCATCGTTCTTGCGGGCCTCGTCGAGGGCGGCGCAGCGGGCGAAGAAGACGGACGGGGCGATGATGTGCACCGCAGAGACGGCGGCAAC
>UROA01000047.1 GCA_900549355.1 uncultured Collinsella sp.
AGGCTCAGGGAGCCGCCGATGCCGATGGACACCAGATGCTCGATCTTCTTGCCGGTAACGCCCTTCCACTCACCGGAGCGCACGCACTCGGCGAAGGCATACATGCGGTCGAGGACCTCGTGCACGTCAGCGACGACATCCTGGCCGTCAACGATGAGCTGGCCCTTCTCGCTTGCCGGGCGGCGCGGCGCGGTGGGCAGGACGGCGCGGTCCTCGGTGGTGTTGATGTGCTCGCCGGAGAACATGGCGTCGCGGCGCTCCTCGAGCTTCACCTCGCGGGCAAGATCACACAGCAGCTTGACGGTCTCATCGGTCACCAGGTTCTTGGACAGGTCGAAGTGCAGGTCGCCGGCGTCAAAGCTCAGCTTGTTCACGCGCTCCGCATCGGCAGCGAACCATGCCTTAAGGTCGATACCTTCGGCCTCAAGCTTCTCCTGATGAGCCTCGAGCGCCTTCCAAGCGGCGGTCGACGTAGCATCGATAGGTGCGGCAACAGTTGCCATAGAGTCCTCCTCAGCATACGGGCGCATGCCTCCATGCGCCCGGACATTCAGATGCCACTATTCTAGCGCAGGTCAAGACTATAATCAGCGAGCGTTGCCAATCGGCCCCCAAACGGCAACCGACCATAAAGGGACAGGTTTATTTTGGCAGGTCAAACGCTTTACCTACCAAAAATAACCCATCCCTTTATGGCAGATATTAGGCCGCGGCGCACACACTGCCGAGCAACTCACGCAGAGGAGACCCAATGCCCTCCAGCAGTTCGGGCGCGATGATGGCAAAAACGGGAACCTCACCGGCCCCCACGACGGCAGGCACTTTCCCCTCCGAGACAATACATCCATAAGGGACAAAACCGTCTTCGCCGGCATCGAGCGCCGCCATGCGACGCGCGAGTTCGCGCGCAAAGCCGGCAGTATCGGCATCGCCAATCGCCAATACAAAGTCAACCCCTTCGTCGGTCGCCAGGGCCACGGCTTCGTCGATCAGCTCGTCTCCCCCGTCGCCCTCAACCGAGCCGCAGTGGAAAAGCACGCGCTCGAGCAGAGCTCGATCAAGCGAGCCGAGTGCCGCCGAGACAAGCTCATCACGCGTGTGCTTGTCGCCTCCCAGCACGACCAGTGCCTTAGTGCCGCCATAGTGGGCAACCAATCGCCCGCACCAGCGAGCCACATCCCCATCCGCAACCAAGCGTGTCGGCATACCAAACCCATAATTGACCATCTTTCCCACAACCCTTCCGTGCGCATAGGCGGTATCAATCGTTAGGCTCATGCTACGAAGCGAGGTTTTCCGAGCTGTTTCGCACTCTTTAGAGCTGCGTTAAAAACCCGATGCAGTTGCACGACTATACCTGCCAAAAAGGAACAGGTTTTGACGATGTCCGGACGAGCGGGTATTATCGAACAGATATTCGATAAGAACATGTGTTTGATGGAAGTGTACGGATGGCGCACGAGCAGCATACCTATATCTGCATCGACCTCAAGACGTTCTATGCCAGCGTCGAGTGTGTCGACCGCGGACTCGATCCCCTCACTACGTGCCTGGTCGTTGCCGACGAATCGCGCGGACGAACGACCATCTGCCTCGCCATCACGCAGGCTATGAAGGACCTTGGAATACACAACCGCTGCCGTCTATTCGAGATTCCCGACGGCATCGACTACATCAAGGCCGTACCGCGCATGCAGCACTATATGGAGGTGTCGGCGCAAATCTACGGCATCTACCTGGAATACGTGAGTCCGCAAGACATTCACGTCTATTCAATCGATGAATGCTTTATCGACGTGACACCCTATCTGGACCTCTATCACACCGATGAGGAAGGCTTCGCCTGCATGTTGCGTGACGAGGTCTTGGCGCGTACCGGCATCACGGCGACGGTCGGCATCGGCCCCAACCTATTCCAGGCCAAGGTTGCACTTGATATCACCGCCAAGCACGTGCCCAGTCGCATCGGCAAACTCGACGACGAGACCTTTCGCAAGGAGATCTGGCCCCATCGCCCCATCACCGACATCTGGGGCATCGGCCCCGGCGTGGCGGCCCGTCTCGAGAAATACGGCGTCTACGACCTGATGGGCGTCGCCGCACTCGACGAGAACCTGCTCTACGACGAACTCGGCGTTAATGCCGAATATCTCATCGACCACGCCTTCGGACGCGAGCCGACAACCATCGCCGATATCCAAGCCTATCGCCCGCAAGCAACTTCGACCACCACAGGACAGGTGCTCTCGAAGGGTTATGCCTACGAGCAGGCCTACACCGTCTTGCGCGAGATGGTCGACAACGCCGTGTTGGACTTAGTAGATAAGCACGTGGTGTGCGACAGCATCTCGCTCTTTGTAGGCTACGCGAGCGAGCGCGCCGACATACGCCGCCTCGACGCCAGCGGCACAGCGCAATATGTAGACGGATGCGGGCATTTGCGTTCGAGCACGTCGAGCATCGAACCCACCGCGACCGCCGGTCCTGAGCTCGCACCCCGTGCGCCCAAGCCCGTCCAGCACAATGACGAACGGCGCCGACTGGTACGTGAGGCGCAGGCAATCGATGGCATCTTTGTGGGAGAGCATGGCGGCAAACCGCGCGGTGGCTACGCCGCACTCTTTGCGCACTCCAACGCTTCGCGAAAGCTGCCCGAGCGCACCAATTCGTTTAAGAAGATCATGGGCTATTTCGATGAGCTCTGGGCGCAGACTGTCGATCCCAAACGACCGGTCAAACGCATCAACCTGGGATTTGGCAATCTGGTGCCCGAAGAATTTGCCACCATCGATCTGTTCAGCGATATCGAGGCGGATGAGCGCGAGCGCGACCTGGCGCGCGCCGTGTTGGCCGTAAAAGGCAAATACGGCAAGAACGCGCTCGTCAAAGGATTAAGCTTTACCGCCGGCGCCACCGCACGCGAACGCAACGACCAAGTTGGAGGACACCGTGCCTAAACCCAAACAACAGCCCGTGCGCCCGCCGACCGCCTTCGAGCGTCTGGCGGACCCCGAGGGAAGACGTCGATCCGCCGACCCCAAGCTCACCGCCAACGGCGCCGTCCGCGCCGGCCGTGCCGCGCAGTTTATGCCCTTTGCCGTCCTCACGGGATACTACGAGCTCGTGCGCAAACAAGAGATCACTGTTGAGTCCAAATGCGAACCCACGGAAGAAAAAGCCCTCGAGCTTTCGAAAAAGCTCGAGGGCCTCAAACGAGGCGACCTGGTACGCGTCACCTATTACGATACGTACGGCTATCGTAGCCGCACGGGCATTCTCGACGAAGTGTTACCCGCATTCAAGCTGCTCAAACTCAGGGATATCGCCATCGACTTCGACGATATCCAAGGCATCGAGCTGCGTGGTCGAGTCTAGCGACGAGAACGCTTGCGCAAGACGAGAGCAATGCCAAGCACTGCGGCAGCTGCAACCAGCAATCCCAAGACCAGCGTGAGGGTCGAGTCACCAGCGTGAGGCAGCGAGCCGTCCTTCGGAGTCTTCTTAGCGGTCGTCGTGACAGTGGTCGTGGTGCTGCTCGACTGGTCATTACCGCCCGTCTGGCTGCCACCAGGCTGATCGCCACCACCCGGCTGCGAGGGATCCGTGGGCTCCGTCGGATCCGGAGTACCGGGTTCGACCGGATTCTCAGAATTCTCCTTGCGCTGGATCCAAACCTGGCAGCCATAGAATGGGTTGGCGGTACCGAGGCACAGACCCTGGTTGGTCACCGCAAAGGTGCGCAGACCATGGTTATACGGATCGTTAAAGCCATTGGTCGTCAGCGTCGTAAAGTTCACGCCGTCCTCGGTCACATACATATCAAAGCCACGCTCGGCATCGCGAAGGTAACACATGCACGTAAGCACGCTCTGCAGCTTCTTGAGGTTCTCCTCGCTCAGCAGCTTATCGAGCGCATCCTGAATATCGCTCGGCAGCTCGGTGCCATAGGCATCCTCGTACTGCTGCTTCAGGCTCTCATAGCTATCGAGCATGTCCTGATACTGGTCGGCAAAGGACTTGAAGTACGCGATCTCGCCATCGATCTTCTGGACATAAGCGGCGTCGTCCTCAACGTCCTGGGACACCGTCGCGGCCTGATCGCAAAGATCGCCCGTGGCATCCTCCAGCGCATCGCTCAGATCGCCAAAGCCCTTAGCAACCTCGGTCTTCCCGTCATCGACATCGGCAGCTTCGTTCGAATCATCGACCTCGACGGTCTCGTTTGAATCATCGTCCGCAAGCGTGTTAACGGGAACGATGGGGTCGTCAGGCGATTTCTTGTCGAGCAGGTGATCGAGCAGGTCCCTAAGGCGCTGAACCTGAGAGCCCCACTCCTCGGGCGTCATATCGATAATGTCGCCATTGGAGAACTGGCCGATCGGCTCAAGCAGGCTCGCGGTATCAAAGGTACCGATATACAGCTTGCCGTCGAACTTCTGCATGCGCCAAATGTACTGGTTCTCGTTTCGGCCAAAGCCCGAAGTCAGGCCAGAAATACCGCCCTCGGGGAACATATCGGTGCGATCGCCAACGACGAGCTCCATGTTCTCGTCCTTGTCCATGCGATAGATGTTGACCGACTGCTCAAGATTGGCATTCACAAACGAGCAGTCAACGCCGCCCATGCTGCTCTTGCCGCCCTCTTCGGTGCTGGACTTGTTGAACAGGATGCGCTCGAGAGCAATCTCCTCGTCGTTGTATTCACCGATATAGAGGTAGTCGTTGTAGACGATGAGGTTGGCAGCACCAGAACGGGTGCGGGCAGGATCAATGCCAAAGCAGTACTTTGCACCGTCCGTCTTCTGATCGCCAACAATGGGAGTCCACGAATAGATGCCGTCGGCATTCTTGTCGCCACGAACCATGGCAAACGACTGCATGGAGTTATCATCGGGAGCGTTCTCGGGTGTACCGGTGCAAATGGTCGCATAGAGATGGCCATTGTACGAGACCATATCCCAAATGGCGCCGCCGTAGATGCTGTCCTGATAGCGAATCGCCGGATAGTTAAACAACGTGTCCGAGTTAGCAATCTCGATGAAGCTGTCCTGGCCCTTCGACGGGTCAGGCGACGTCAGGATTGTCGACACAAACTTACCGGCCGCGTCTTTACCCACATTACTGATGACGAGCTGGCCATCATGGACGCACATGCCGCGGATACCGGTAGAAATGCCCTGTTTGTAGGCAGCACCGTAATCCTGCATGCTCGAAAGGCCCTGATAGACAACTTTGTACTCATCCGTCTTAGGATCAATCTCATATACAGCAGGCAGGCCGCCTTTGCCGCCATTGGTCCTGACGCTGCCGCAGAAATAGAGCTTACCCTTATAGCTCACGGCATTGCGGAACAAAGGAGCGACGCCGTTGAGCGATTCAGAGAGTAGCAGCTTGGTCTCACCGGTCTTGGTATTGATCTTGACCAAGATGCCGCCGCTGTCCTTGTCGGCCGTGCCGTCCTCCTTCTGCTGTCCATAGAAGAAGGTACCGTTAAACATGGCCTCCAGCGTCAGGCGCATGGTTTCGACATCAAAGGAATCGCCCAGCGTGCTGTTCATGAGCGTCAGCGTGTTGCCCATCGCCGCATAGCAGGTGCCCACATAAAGCCAGTCACCATAGCTCGCAGCCGCCCAAGTGTAGCTCTGGCCGCGATCGCCTTCGTTGTTGGCCGTATTACCATCGGCGCCCGGAACGGCAACGGCACCGTTACCCTGGTAGTCAACGATGCCATCCGGCTGCGACGTTCCTACCGTAGGATGCGAGAGCTTCTCAAAGGAATACCCATTTCCCGCATTGTAGGTAACGGCACCCGATGCGTCTTCGGCGTGCGCCGGCAGCGGCGATACCAAGATAGCAGCAAGCGCTGCCACCAAGCCAAGTGTTCCCACTCGTCTCATAAGGTTATAGCCTCCCCTGTCCTAAAGCCCAGTTTTAGCATTCTTCATTTCTGTCCACGGTTAATTGCAATCTGAGCACAGCAATAATCAGTGTATAAATATACACCTGTAATTTTTTGGACGGGTTCATAGATGCTCGATTGGTAGCGAATTCCGCGCAAACCGTCACCAAACTCCACTTTTGCCGCATCTAAAGGTTATTTTTGCGCAAATTTTTGGATGCCGATAGTCACAATGGGCAGAAGGCTGGTACCCACCGGAGAGGGCAACGCCTACATTTTCATAACGTAATAGCCCGCACCCCTCACCGCCGTCTCGAGTGTGTCGCGATCAACCGGGCGCTTCGAGCGTACGCGTGCCGTGTGGTCCGCATACGTTACCGTTGCCCACACGCCATCAAGCGTATTGAGGGCATTCGTCACATTCTGAGCGCAGCCGTCGCAGCTCATGCCGCCGATAAGCAGCTCATCGCTATAGGGATAGTGCGACGCATCGGTATCCACCACAACAACCTTTTTGGCCTTCTTGCCGCTCGCACCGTCGCTGCAGCAACTCTTCCCGTGTGTCGAAGCGGCAATGCGACGCAGTCCAAAAAACATGCCGACGGCAATGACGGCCAGCACGATGATATCTGCAGGGTTGAGCAAGTCACTCATGCGTTCCCCTTTCAAGTAGCTCTATCTAGATACCCCCATGGGGTGTCTCCATCTTAACCCAAAATCATGTCCGTTCGGTCAATTAGTTTCCCTATTCAAACTTTTTAGTTGACCAAGGCTTACTTTCGTGTATAAGTTTTCCTAGGCTAACAGTTTAGATCCGTAAGGAGCGGCGTGACCCGAACCATAGACATTCCAACGTTTCAGGCAGCGGTCGTGCGCAACTGCTCTCCCACGCTCGCGGGCATCAAGCCGGCATCGCTCTTTACCTATCCAGGCATCTACGCCCACGGGGACAGCTCGACCGCAACCGAAGCCATCGCAGAACGCCGAGCACGCCTGCTCAACGTTATCGCCCAGTGCAACTGCGAGCTTGACCCGCTCGGCATCCACCTGAGTGTTTTGGTCTGGCGGCCTTGCGGAGCGCTCGAGGACGTGTACCGAGCCAAAAGCCTCACCACCTATTTCGAAGACTCTCGCGCCCAAACGGCGCTCGCCTCGGAAGGCTACGACACGAGAGACCTTTCGACATGCCTTGTGCACCTGGCATCGCGCATCACGCTCGCAAGCAATAACGCCGCGGAATGCGCATGCGGCCAAACCCGATGCGCATTGGACCATCAAGCACGCTACGACAACGGCTGCACCTGCGAGTTTCAACACGAAATTGGCTACTTCCTGGGGTATCCCTACGACGACGTGCACGAGTATATCGTCCAGCGCGGCGAGAACTACAAGATCTTTGGGGCCTGGAAGGTCTACGCAAATGTCGAGCAGGCGCTTGCGACGTTTGATGCCTACCGTGCCTGCATCCAATACTTCACCTTTGTCTATCAGCAGGGCTGCAGCCTGGCGCAACTTGCCCAGGCAACCCGATAGAACGTACAAGCCGCGGCCGTACGCCGCACAGCCGAAAGGACTCAACATGAGCAAAATCGCCGTCGTCTATTGGAGCGGCACGGGCAACACCGAGGCCATGGCAAACTTTGTCGCCGAAGGCACCACGTCCGCGGGCGCCGAGGCCGAAGTCATCCCCTGCGCCGACTTCTCTGCCGACAGGGCCGCCGACTACGATGCCTTTGCCTTCGGCTGCCCCGCCATGGGCTCCGAGGAGCTTGAATACGATGAGTTCCAGCCGATGTGGGACGAGGTCAAGGAGACTCTCGGCGACAAGAAGGTCGTCCTCTTTGGCTCTTATTCGTGGGCCGAGGGCGAATGGATGGACAACTGGAAGGCGGACGCCGACGAGGCGGGTGTCAACGTCGTCGATTCCGTCATTTGCTACGACGTGCCCGATGATGAGGGCGAGGCGGCCTGCAAGGCCCTGGGAGCGGAGCTGGCCTAACGAAGCCGTCAGAAAGCCGCAAGGCAACTGACAGCCGAGTACCGCATAGCAACAGTCACTCATGCCCAAACAAAAACGGGGGCCGGATACTATCCGGTCCCCGTTTGTTATATCGACAACCTCGATGCGCCGCTACGAGATATTGCCCAAGAACGCCTTGGTGCGCTCGCTCTTAGGATGGTCGAAAACCTCGCTCGGCGTACCCTCTTCCACGATAACGCCACCGTCCATAAAGACGACGCGGTCGGCGACGTCGCGAGCGAAGCCCATCTCGTGCGTCACCACGATCATGGTCATACCGTCACGCGCAAGATCGCGCATAACGCCAAGGACGTCGCGGACGAGCTCGGGGTCGAGCGCCGACGTGGCCTCGTCAAAGAGCATGACATGAGGGTTCATCGACAGGGCGCGGGCGATGGCAACGCGCTGCTGCTGGCCGCCCGAGAGCTGGCTCGGCATAAAGTCGATACGCTCTGCCAGACCGACCTTCGTCAGCTCCTCAATGGCAATCTTCTCGGCCTCTTCCTTGCTGCGCTTGAGCACCTTTTGCTGCGCAAGCATGACGTTCTTTTTGACTGACAGGTGCGGGAACAAATTGAACTGTTGGAACACCATGCCCAGATGCGTACGTACCTTGTTGAGGTCGACGCCCTTGGCGCACACGTCCACGCCCTCAACGATAATCGAGCCGCTCGTGGGATGCTCCAGACGATTGATGCAGCGAAGCATCGTCGACTTGCCCGAGCCCGAGGGGCCCAAGACCACAACGACCTCACCCTTGTGCACATCCAGATCTATGTCGCGCAGGACCACGTTATCGCCAAAGGCCTTCTGGAGGTTCTTGATGCTGACGACGACCTCGTTCGAGTTATTGGTTTCGCTCATGATAGGACCTCCTTACAGACCGGCGATGTGATCGGCGGGCGTCGCGACGACCTGTCCGGCGCTCTTGGTGGGACGCTTCTTTTTGGTTTCGGCCGTACCCAGCAGCCTCGCCTCAAGACCGCTCACCAAGCGCGCAAGCGGCAGGGTGATGACCAGGTAGAACAGCGCGGCAACCACGTACGGCGTGATGGAGCCCGTCGTGGCCACGATGGTGCGGGCGTTCATGACGATCTCGACCACGCCCACGGCCGCGAGCAGCGACGTATCCTTGTAAAGCAGGATAAACTCGCTGGTCAGCGTAGGCAGGACATTGCGGAACGTCTGCGGAATCATAACGTAGAGCAGTGTCTGGAAGGCATTCATGCCCAGCGAGCGAGCAGCCTCGTTCTGGCCCTTGGGGATCGACTGAATACCGGCACGGAAAATCTCGCACAGGTACGCAGACGAGTTCATGGCCATGACGATAACGCCCAGCACATAGTCGTCAACCTTGACGCCGGCCAGCGGCAGGCCAAAGAACGCGATGTAGATCTGCAGGAACGCCGGCGTACCGCGGATGATATTCACATAGATGCCGGCAAGACAACGAAGGATACGCGACTTGGAAATGCGCATGAGCGACAGCGCAAAGCCAAAGGGAATGGCCAACGGAAATGCCACGAGCACGATCGAGAGCGACATAAGGAAGCCCTTAAAGACGATCGGCAGGCTTTGGACCAAAATGACCGGGTTTAAGAACAGGCGCAGGAACATATTGGAGTTCCAGGCCTCGACCCACGGCTGCTCCTTAAGATCGGCCAGGAAGTTATCGAATGCCGTCACGCCCTTGATCTCGACGGAAGGAATCTTGGAAATCTTCTTGGTCGAACCGTCGGCGAGCGTATAGGTGCCGCTAAAGGCCTCTTCGCCGCCCTCGACGGGAAACGTCACGCCGTAAACCTCGACACGGAAATAGCCGCCGGCAGGCGCCGTCTCGCCAAAGTCGATTTTGAGCGTCTGGCCGTCAGCCTTGCACGTGGGCTTCATGGGCGTACGATCCATGAGGTCCTCGCCCGAGAGCATCGTCAATCGCGTGTCATCGGTATCAAACGTCGTGCCGTCGACAAACGTCAGCGAAAGACCGCTCAGCTCCTCGTCGGCATCGGCCTGGACCTCCCAGGTAATGCGCGTCTCGGTGCCGCCGACCACAGCGCTGCCCGAACCGGTGTTGGGTCGGGCGGTAATCTTTGCGGTCTCAAGCGCCTGGGCGGTCGTGGGCGCATATGCCCCCGCGCACACCAGCGCGAGCACCACGGCCATGACGCAGGCTAGCTTTTGGAGCAAGGCGGGCAGTAAAAAACGCTGCTCCGCGGCCCCTTCGTTCAATCGAGACAAGGTGGCTCCTATCGTAGAAGTTGCCGGCAAAACGAGACGGAAGCACTCTCCGTCGAGAGAAGCGCAAAGGCCCTCTCCGCAAAACGGAAAGGGCCTACACGCAATCAAGCATCTATTTACTTGATGTTGTACTTAGCCGTGAGGGCGTCGACGGTACCGTCGTCGGTCAGGTCCTTGATGGCCTGGTTGATGTCGTCCTTGAGCTTGGTGTTGCCCTGGTTGATGGCGATGGCGTACTCCTCGCCGGTGCTGATCTGCTTAATGGTCTGGCAGGTGTTGAACTGCTCGGCGGTCAGCTGGCTGGCAACAGAGCGGTTGGTGACTACGGCGTCGCCCTTATCGGACTGCAGGGCGCTGAAGCACTCGGTAGCGTCCTTGTAGGGGACGATCTTGGCCTTGGGGAAGTTCTCCTGGGCAAAGGACTCGGCGGTCGAGCCAGACTGAACGATGATGGTAGCGTCGGCATTGTTGAGCTTCTCGCTGAAGTTGTCGGCCGTGATGTCGGTGTTATCGACCTTGGTCACGATAGCCTGATCGTCCATGTAGTAGGAATCGGAGAAAGTGACTTCCTTCTCACGCTCGGGCGTGTCGGTGATAGCCGCGATGGAGACGTCATACTTAGCGCCCGAAGCGACGCCCGGAACCAGCGTGTCAAAGTCATTGTTGACATACTCGACATCCAGGCCCAGCTTGTCGCCGATAGCCTTGATGAGCTCAAGGTCAAAGCCCTGATAATCGCCGTTGTCATCCTTGTACTCAAACGGGGCGTACTCGGCAGAGGTGCCGACGGTCAGCGTACCGTCCTTGACGAGCGCGTACTCCTTGGAGCCGTCGACCTTCTCGACCTTAGCGTCGTCAGAACTGCTGGAACCGGCATCGGAACCAGAGGCGGCGTTGGACGAGCCGCAGCCCGTCAGGGCGAGGGCGAGCGCCATAGCACCCGTGGCGGCAAATGCGCCAAGCTTCTTCAGCTTCATAATCAGTCTCCTTCCAATGACCCCACATGATTCAGAGGTCTGCAAAAACTGCGGGTTATTATGCACCCGCTTGGAAGAATCTGCAATCAGAAAACTGATTGAAACAAACCCATAACGTGAATGGAGCACTTCACTTTATGTCAGCCATTACTGCTGCAACGACCTTAACAGGTTGATTTCAGCCGCATAACCTGCAAGTTCGTTCGGTGTCTCCAAAATAAATGGCAATTCACGCAAGCGGTCATTCGATACAATATTTTGCATAACCTGCATACCGCCGCCAAACTCTTCACTACCCAGATAGCCTTTACCGATGCATTCGTGGCGGTCCTTATGGGCGCCACAGGGGTTCTTCGAATCGTTGATGTGTACGGCATGCAAGCGGTCGATACCCACCACACGATCGAACTCGTCAAGCACGCCTTCAAGATCGTGGACGATGCCATAGCCGGCGTCATTCACATGGCAGGTGTCCAAGCAAACGCCCAACTTGGCCGACAGCTCGGGGCGCTTGTCGGCAACGCCCTCAATGATGAGTGCCAGCTCTTCAAAGCTGCGGCCCACCTCGGTGCCCTTGCCGGCCATGGTCTCGAGCAGCACCGTCGTCTGCTGGCCCTCAAACATCACCTGGCACAGGGTGTCGACGATCATCTGAATACCGGCGTCGGGGCCCTGCCCCACATGCGCACCGGGATGGAAGTTGTAGTAGTTGCCGGGCAGCGCTTCCATGCGCCGCAAGTCCTCGGCCATTGCCTCCAGGGCAAACTCGCGCGCCCGCTCTTTGGCAGAACAGGGGTTGTAGGTATAGGGGGCATGCGCCACGAGTGGGCCGAAGTCGTTTTGCTCCATAAGCTCGCGCAGGGCCGCCACGTCATCCATGTCAAGATCTTTCGCCTTGCCGCCGCGCGGGTTGCGCGTAAAGAATGCAAAGGTGTTGGCGCCAATGGATAGCGCCGTCTCCCCCATTGCCCGATAGCCCTTCGTCGTCGAAAGATGACACCCAATCGTCAGCATCTCCAGCTCCCCCTCATCAGTTGCGGTGAAATAGTTCCTGTTTGGCCCCTATTCTGCCGCAAACAGGAACTATTCCACCGCAACTTATAAAAGGGGCATCAGAGATGCGGGCCACCAAGCACTGCGGCTACGGGCGCCAGCCTCATGATTCCCTACGCGTCAGCGCCAAGTCCTAGAGGGCTAGACGGATTGCATCGATAATGTGCGCGCAGCGCTGTGTGGCGGCAAGGGACATGACGGGACTCTCGAGTTTCCCCGCCCGGATGAGCTGGGTCGCATGCTGGATTTCGCCGTAGAAATCATCGACCTCAAACGAGGCATTTATTTCGAGCATTCGTCCGTCGGAGTATTTCACATGGGCGAGCTCGGGGCGATGGAGGCGCTCGATTTCCAACGAGCCCCGCTCGCAGGCAATCGTTAAGCGGCTTTCATATGCTGCCTTGCCGTCGCACGCCATATGAATGGGTATGCCGCCGACGCTCATACGGATCTCGTCGGCCCAATCAACGCGGCCGCCCGATACGTCACGCCAGCGAACTTCACGAGACGAAACATCGCACGCACCCGCGAGCAAATCCTCAAACCAACCAACCGCATAGCAGCCCATGTCATATAGACAGCCGCCCTGCAACGGATCAAGCAGATAGCCCGAAGGAGACTCGCCGTAATCGAGCTTTTGTACGCTTTCAATCGAGACAATACGGCCAAGCTCACCCGACGCAAGCAAGTCTTTCACGCGAGCGTGCATCGGGCAAAACCGATTCTTCATCGCCTCCATAAACAGCACGCCGCGCTCGCGAGAGGTGGAGGCAATCGAGAGAGCCTCTTCCTCACTCAAAACGGCCGGCTTTTCGCACAGCACGGCCTTTCCGGCGCGCAGCGCGCGACAGGCCCAACGCGTATGCATGCCATGCGGAAGAGCCAAGTAGATTGCGTCGACATCGGGGTCGGCAATCAGCGCATCATAAGCCACATCGCCGCTATCGTCAGCCGTGGCATAACTGTGCGCGGCATCAATCGAAAACGCCCTGCAAAACTCCTCAACATGCGAAGGAGTGCGGCCGGCAGCAGCCACAAGCCGTGCCCCGTCCACCTCCTTGAGCGACGATGCAAATCGATGCGAAATGTGTCCAGCGCCCAAAACGCCCCAACAAACCTCACGCAAATCATCACATGAATCCCGATGACCCACGACAGCCCCCTTCAGTTGCGGTGAAATAGTTCCTGTTTGGCCCC
>UROA01000048.1 GCA_900549355.1 uncultured Collinsella sp.
GCGAGCGGCCTCCTCGGCAGCAGCTGCCTGCTCCTCGGCCTGCTTAGCGGCCTCGACTTCCTGAGCGCGGGCTTCGATCACCGAGGCGAGCTGCTTGCGGACCATAGCGACATAGGCGTCCTCCAAGGTGGAGGAAGCGGACTTAGCGGGAATCTTCATATCGGCGAGATGACCCATCAGTTCCTTGGAGGTCATGCCGAACTCTTTGGCCAGGGTGGACACACGGACTTTTGCCATATGACTTCACCTACCCTTTCTGGCACCTTGGGTGCCTAGAGACTGAACGAGCGTGAGAGACGCGCCAGGACCTACCCGGCGCGACCGCGCGCTAGATCAGGTCCTCCGCATCATCGAAGGCGTCGGTGTCGTGGACACCGCAGAAACGGGAGCCGGGACGAGCCTGGTTGCGGCACTGGATGCCGTCCTCGGACACGTACTCACAGCGGCGGACGTCCTCGTCCTCCTCGTCACCGATCAGGTCGGCGGCGGGCTCCTCGTGAACGGGAACGTTCTTGAGGATGTCGGCGGCAAGGGTCTCGGACTTAATGTCGATGTGCCAGCCGGTCAGGCGCGCGGCGAGGCGGGCGTTCTGGCCCTCCTTGCCGATGGCGAGGGACAGCTGGTCGTCGGGCACGATGACGCCGGCGTAGGCCTTCTCCTCGTCAATGAGGACGCGAGTGACCTTGGCGGGCGAAAGGGCGTTGGCGACGTAGACGGCAGGATCGGCATCCCACAGGATGACGTCGACGCGCTCGCCACGGAGCTCGCCCACGACAGCGCGAACACGGCTGCCCTTGGGGCCGACGCAGGCGCCCACGGGATCCAGACGGTCGTCGAGCGAGTGGACGGCGACCTTGGAGCGCTGGCCGGGCTCGCGGGCGATCGACTTGATCTGGACGGTGCCCTCATAGATCTCGGGCACCTCCTGCTCAAACAGACGACGCATGAGCTCGGGGTGGGTACGGGAGATGACAATCGGCGGACGGCTGTGCTCGCCACGAACCGGCTGCAGGTTGGAGTTGGGGTCGCGAACGTCGATGATCACGGCCTTGATGTGCTGGTTGTGCAGGTAGCGCTCGCCCATCGGACGCTCGTTGCGCTCGTTCTCGTAACGGCGCTGGTCGAAGTGCGGCAGCTCGGCCTCGACGCCCTCGCGGATCTTGACGATCGTGAAGTCGGGCGTGGACTGCAGCACGGTACCGCTGATGAGGTCACCGATGCGGCCGGAGAACTCCTCGTAGATCTGCTCGCGGGCGGAGTTGCGCACGATGGCGTTGATCTCGGCCTTGGCGTGCTGGGCGGCGATGCGGCTCGTGTTCTTGGGGGTGACGTCGATCTCCTCGAACTCGGTGAAGTTGCCTTCCTCGTCCATGGAATCGTCAATCGGCTCCAGACGGTAGACGTAGATCTTGCCGGTGGTGCGGTCGATGGTCACCTTGGCGCCCCACTCAAGATGCAGGATCTCGGCATAGCTCTTGGCGAGCGACTGCTCCAGGCGGTCGATCAGGTAGAGCTGGTCGATGTGCTTCTCCTGGCAAAGCTCCATCAGGGCGGACATCATGTCGGATGCTGCCATCTTACTTTCCTTCCTTCGCGGGCTTGAAGTCGTAGGTGGGCTTCAACTTGCACTTTTTAACATCAGAGAAATCGAGGGTAACGGACTCGCCGTCCTCAAGCTCGAGGGTCACGTTGGTCTCGGTTGCGGCGGCAATCTTGCCGGCGTACTTGCGACGGCCCTCGGTGGCGGTGGAGGTGAGCTCACAGTTCTCGCCCACAAAGCGGGCAAAGTCGCACGGGCGGCGCAGCGGACGCGCCATACCCGGGCTCGACACCTCGAGCGTATAGCTCGAAGAGATAGGGTCGAGCTCCTCAATCACATCGCCGACCCACTTGGTGTTGGCCGTGACGTCGTTGAGCGACAGGCTCTGACCCTCGGCACCCTCGATACGCACGCGTACGCAGGGGGCCTTGGTGGCACCCACGAGCTCGACGTCGACGATGTCGACATCGTGCTGGGGAGCGACGGCCTCGAGCGCGTCGATGATCGCCTGCTCGGTCTTAGTCTTGACCATTGCGGCACCTCCATCAATACAAAAAAGAAGCGGGGCCGAAACCCCACTTCTTTCAATTACTACTTCATTTGCAAGCAAACTATACCAATAGCTGCAGAAACGTGCAAGCACAGTACGAATCTGCAGGTCAGCGTGCGCACAGCTTCTCCACAAGAATAGGACAATTGGCCGAAGGCAACTAGGCAGATACATGCAAAACGAGGGACGACCCAACCGGATCGCCCCTCGTCTTTTATGCGTCAGTTAAGCGCGCAGTGCTTACTTGACCACCAGGTTGACCAGCTTGCCGGGCACGCAGATGGCCTTGACGACTGTCTTGCCCTCGAGCCACTTGGCGACGGCGGCCTCGGCGGCAGCCTGCATATCCTCATTGGAGGCATCGCGGGCAACGTCGACGCGGCCGCGGACCTTGCCGAGCACCTGGACCACGATCTGCACCGTGTCCTCAACGGACTCGGCCAGGTCGAACTCGGGCCAGGCGGCGGTGTAGGCGTTGCCCTCGCAGCCGAGTGCCTCGTGCCACAGCTCGTCGGCCCAGAACGGGCAGATAGGGGCAAGGACGCTCACGATATCCTTAGCCACGCCGTAGCACAGAGCCTTGTCGCGGTCAGCACCCTCAGTGGCGTTGAGATAGGCGCTCGCCGCGTTGACGAGCTCCATGACGGCCGAGATCGCGGTGTTGAACTGGCCGCGGTCGAAGTCCTCAGTGCACTTGGCGATGGTGCGGTGACGCTCGCGATAGAGCTTCATCGCAACCTCGTCGAGCGCGGACTTGTCGAAGGCCACGTTGGCGTCACCGGACTGGACGAGCTGCCAAACGATACGCCAGGCGCGCTTGATAAAGCGGTTGGCGCCCTCGACGGCCTTGGGATCCCAGTCGAAGTCCTTCTCGGGCGGGGCGATAAACAGGATCGCCAAACGCATGGTGTCGGCACCGTAGGGCTCGATGACCGAGCTCGGGGGCACGACATTGCCCTTGGACTTGGACATGGTGTCGCCGTTCTCGTCCTTGACCATGCCCTGGCACAGCAGGTTGGTGAAGGGCTCGTCCACGCTCAGAAGGCCCAGGTCGCGCAGTGCCTTGGTAAAGAAGCGGCTGTAGAGCAGGTGCAAAATAGCGTGCTCGATGCCGCCGATGTAGTTATCGACGGGCATCCAACGGTCGGCGGCCTCACGGGAGAAGGGCAGCTCAGTGTTGTGCGGATCGGTATAGCGCAGGTAATACCAGCTGGAGCAGGTAAAGGTGTCCATGGTATCGGTCTCGCGCTTGGCCGGGCGGCCGCAGACCGGGCAGGTGGTCTCGTAGAACTCCTTGCACTCGGCAAGGGTTTCGCCAGCGCCCAGGTCCAGGTTCTCGGGCAGCGTCACCGGCAGCTGATCCTCGGGCACGGGCACGATGCCGCAGTGCTCGCAGTGGATGGCCGGGATGGGGTTGCCCCAATAGCGCTGACGGGAAATGAGCCAGTCGCGCAGACGGAACTCGACCTTGCGACGACCACAGCCCATGGCCTCGAGGTCGGCCACGATCGCAGCCTCGCCCTCGGAGTGCTTGCCGCCGCGCATGCCGGTGTACTTGCCGGACTGGACGAGCGTGCCCTCGGCAGCGTGGGCGCAATCCCAGTCGACGGTCTCGGCATGGAAGGTATCGATGGTCTCGCCGCCGGCCTCGACGGCAGCGCGATCGTCATCGTCCAGGATGATCGGCACGATCGGCAGGTCGTACTTGCGGGCAAACTCAAAGTCGCGCTGGTCGCCACAGGGAACGGCCATGACGGCGCCGGTGCCGTAGTCGGCAACGACATAATCGGCAACCCACACGGGGACCTTCTCGCCGTTGACGGGGTTTACAACATAGCGGCCCGTGAAGGCACCGTGCTTCTCGAGGGTGCCCTGGGCACGCTCGACGGCAGAGATATGCTTGGAGTTCTCGACGATCTTGGTGACGGCCTCCTCGTACTCCGTGCCCTCGACGAGCTCGTGCAGGCCGGCGTACTCGGGAGCCAGGACAAAGAAGGAGACGCCAAAAAGGGTATCGGCACGCGTGGTGAAGACGGTGATCTTGCCCTCATCGCCCTCGATGGGCACGCCATCCTGGTCGCACAGGGTAAAGTCGACCTCGGCGCCCTCGGAGCGACCGATCCAGTTGGCCTGCATCTGCTTGACGCGCTCGGGCCAGCCGGGGAGCTTCTCCAGGTCGTCGAGCAGCTCCTGAGAGTACTCGGTGATCTTGAAGTACCACTGCTCAAGGTCGCGCTTCTCGGGCTCGGTGCCGCAGCGCCAGCACTTGCCCTCAGTGACCTGCTCGTTGGCCAGAACGGTCTTGCAGGTGGGGCACCAGTTGACCGGGTTCTTTTTGCGGTAGACCAGACCCTTTTCCCACAGCTTCTCAAAGATCCACTGACCCCAGCGGTAGTAGTCGGGGCTGCAGGTCTTGACCATGCGATCCAGATCATAGGAGAAGCCCATGCGCTTCATCGTGGCGAGCGCCTGGTCCATGTTCTTATACGTCCAGGCGGCAGCCTGCGTATTGTGCTTAATGGCGGCGTTCTCGGCGGGCAGGCCAAAGGCGTCAAAGCCGATGGGATGCAACACGTCGTAGCCGCGCATGCGGGCCTGACGGGCCATGGCATCGCCGATGGTATAGTTGCGCGCGTGGCCCATGTGCAGGTCGCCCGACGGATACGGGAACATCTCGAGCACGTACTTCTTGGGCTTGCTGTCGTCGGTGTCGACGGCAAAGAGGTTGGAATCCTCCCAGGCCTTCATCCACCGGGACTCAATGGCCTGCGCGTCGTAGACAGGAATCTCGTCCTTATGATCTGTGCAATCGCACATATCAGCTCCTTTAATCTTAGCTGGGGTCGGTCGGCTTAGCTTTATTCGCTACTGCGGACAGTCCTGCGCAAGACGAAGAGCACATTAAGTGCTCTTCTTTGCGTGCGGAACTTGTAGCAAACAAAGCTAAGCCGACCGACCCTAAGGTTAACTTGACTGATGATAGCAAATACGACAAGCGAGATGCCTGCGACTTGCAGGCATCTCGCTTTATCTAAATAACGTAGTTGTGAATCAACCGCTAATTGTTACCCGCCCAAGCATGATCGGGTTTTCCAGGTGCCGCAGATTGCCGTGAAAGAGGAGCGCCGCGTACTTTGGTACGCGAGCGACGGTTTGAACGGCAAGGTGCGGTGCTTGGGAAAGCCGCTTAGCGGTAGCTGACGCTCTGCTGGGAATCCTTGACGACTACGTCGTGAGCGCCGCCTTCGACGATTGAGGTCGAGCTCACCAGGGTCAGGCGTGCCTTTTCCTGGAGCTCGGGGATCGAGAGGGCACCGCAGTTGCACATCGTGGACTTGACCTTATAGAGCGTGCCGCCCACGCCGTCCTTGAGGGAACCGGCGTAGGGAACGTAGGAGTCGACGCCCTCGACGAAGCTAAGCTTCGCGGCGCCGCCCAGGTCGTAGCGCTGCCAGTTGCGAGCACGCGCAGAACCCTCGCCCCAGTACTCCTTCATGTACTGACCGTTCACGTTGACGCGCTCGGTCGGGCTCTCGTCAAAGCGGGCGAAGTAACGACCCAGCATCATAAAGTCTGCACCCATGGCAAGGGCGAGCGTCATGTGGTAATCGTAGACGATGCCGCCATCGGAGCACACGGGCACGTAGACGCCGGTCTCCTCGTAGTACTCGTCGCGAGCGCGGCAGACGTCGATCAGCGCGGTGGCCTGGCCACGGCCGATGCCCTTGGTCTCACGGGTGATGCAGATGGAGCCGCCGCCGATACCGACCTTGATGAAGTCGGCACCGCAGTCGGCCAAAAAGCGGAAGCCCTCGGCGTCGACGACGTTGCCGGCACCGACCTTGACGTCCTCGCCGTAGTTGGCGCGGATCCACTCGATGGTGCGCTTCTGCCACTCGCTGAAGCCCTCGGAGGAGTCGATGCACAGGACATCGGCACCGGCCTCGATGAGCAGCGGCACGCGCTCGGCATAGTCGCGGGTGTTGATACCGGCACCAACCATGTAGCGCTTGTCGTTATCGAGCAGCTCGTTGGGGTTGGTCTTGTGGCTGTCGTAGTCCTTGCGGAAGACGATGCCCATCAGGTGATCGTAGTCGTCGACGATGGGCAGGGCGTTGAGCTTATTGTCCCAGATGACGTCGTTAGCAACCTTGAGGCTGATGTTCTTGTCGCCCACGATGAGCTGCTCACGCGGGGTCATGAACTCGGAGACCTTCGTCTGGTGGTCATCGCGGCTGGGGCGATAGTCACGGCTGGTGACGATGCCCAGGAGCTTACCCTTGGGAGTGCCGTCGTCGGTGACCGGCATGGTGGAGTGGCCGGTCTTCTCCTTGAGCTCAATGACCTGCTCCATGGTCATGTCGGGGGTCAGCGTGGAATCGGACTGAACGAAACCGGCCTTGTGATCCTTGACGGCCTTGACCATAGCGGCCTCGGACTCGGCGCTCTGGGAACCGTAAATGAAGGACAGGCCGCCCTCGGTAGCGAGCGCGACACCCATGTCGACGCCCGAGACGGACTGCATGATGGCGGAAACCATGGGGATGTTCAGGGTGATTGCCGGCTTCTCACCGCGCTTAAAGCGGGTCAGCGGCGTCTTAAGAGAGACGTTGTTAGGAATGCACTGCGAGGACGAATAGCCAGGGACCAGCAGATACTCCGAAAACGTGTGGGACTCACCGGGAAAGAACGTAGCCATGTTTCTCCTTTTTCCATGCGACCGGTCGGCTGCAGGCCTCGTAGGACCCAGCCCAACCTTGGGCGCCCAATACTGGGCAAGTATCTTAACGCACTTTGACTGCTACAATGCATGATTTAAGAAGAGCACACGAGGGTTTGACGCAGGCTTTGCGTTTGCCCAGCAAACACTTTAGCGGGGAGACGTGGAGCGTATGGAGTACAAGACGACGGCAAAGTTGGTCATTCAAGCGTGCGACAAGGATCTGCCGGGCGTGTTCGGCCACGGCTGCGTCTTGCTGCTGCAGGGTATTGCCCGCGAGCACTCGCTCAACCGCGCCGCCAAGAGCATGGGCATGGCGTATTCCAAGGCATGGCGCATTGTGAACGAAGCCGAAGGCCAGCTGGGCTGCAAGCTCATCGAGCGCGACGGCGCCCGTGGATCCACCCTCACCCCCGCCGGAGAGCGAGCCATAGCGGTCTACGAGGAGCTGCAGACCGACATCAACAACGTCATCGCCACCAAAGCCAACGCCCTCATCGCCAGCATCAAAAAGTAGCTGATTTGCGGAGGGCGTTGTCTAGGACGGACGCTACGACCAGGGGGTCGTCGGTGCCGGCGAAGAGGCGAATGGTGCTCCCTTGCTTGCCGCGTGGGGCCGAAAGGCGCGTCGTTGCGCCGCCGGCGGGCGATGTACGAAACTCCCCCGGCAAAGCATCGAAGAAATCACCCGCACTGCGCTCGATAAGGTCAAACTCAACTGCCGGGCCAAAGCCGTGCTCGAGGATTCCTGTCGCAACCGCATGGTCGGGATGCGAGCTCAGCCCGGGATAGCGCACGTTGCGCACCATCTCATTGGCAGCCAGATACTCGGCCAGCGCACGTGCGCGGTCGAAATGTGCCTGCATGCGGGCATCGAGCGAGCCCAGCCCGCGCTCCAGCACACCGGCCTCGTCAGCAGGCATATCAAGCTTGGCCAAGCCACAGCCCTCAAGCAGGGCATGCGCGCACTCGGCCGCGGCATCCACGCGATGGCGCTTGAGCTGCGAGCGCGCGACCGATACGGCAACCAACTTGCGCGGAGCATCACCGGCGCATACGCGATCGAGCGCCTCAAGCGACAGCGCAGCACCCAGCTGCAGCGAATCGCAGCCAAAAGCCGACGCCACCGTGTTATCCACCACAAACAGCGCGTGGGCCTCACGAGCAGCGCGACCCAGAGCGCGCAGATCGGGCACACGCAGACCAAACCCGCCGATGGAGTTGACGAACCACCACAGGTGCGGACCCTCAGCGTCAAACGAGCCGGCAAAGCCACCGGACGCCGCAGCAAACGCCTCGACAGACGGCTCCCCCACCATCACAACATCGCAGCCGTCAAATCCGCTCGCAAACGCATCGGCAAAATCGTCCGCAAAGGCCACCAGGCGGTCACCGGGACGCACAATCCCCAACAAAGACAGCGCCGCCGGCACATGCAGGGCCGCAACAAGACGCGCCTCACGCGCGCCGGTCCTTACAGCCCAGGACTCTTCTAGCTGCTGTACATCCACAAGGCACCGCCCCTTCATAAGCAAAAACCCACGATGCGGGTGTTCCCCGCATCGTGGGCAACGGCTGCAGTATAGCGCCGATATGCGACGAATCGCCTAGATGTTGAGCGCGTGGTAGGTCACGTTCGCACCCGGAGTGTCAACGGTCACGCCATAGGCCTCGGGATAGATGCGCGTCGAAAACACGAGCGAGCCATCGTTCACAAACACCTCGACCGACGAGACATCGCCAACAATGCGCACGTTGCGCACCTCGTCGACGGGCTCCCAGCGCACGGTACGACCGCAGCCGGCAGAAGCGCGACCTTCATCGGTATATCGCATCTCAAAGCGCGCGGGAAGCTCGCCCTCGGCGGGCACAAACACCAGTTTCAGCTCGCCATCTACGGTCGCGGCAAACGCGCCGTCGACACCGTCGACAACAACATCAAAGCAGGTATCGCCGGCAACCTCCAACGAGCCCGCCCCCACACGCACCGAGGCATAATGGTGCTCAATCTCGCGCGCCGGCTGTTGCAGCACCACGCCGCCAGCACCGGCTGTAAGCTCACGCGGCACTGTCATGCAGTGCTGCCAGCCGCACGCCACGGTGGGCGCATTGTCATAGGTCGGCTCATCGGGCATGCCCATCCAGCCAATCAGAATGTGGCGACCATCCTCGGCCGTGAACTCCTGCGGAGCATAGAAGTCAAAGCCGGCGTCCCACAGGCGAAACTCGCCCAGCTCACAAGCGTCCTTGCCACCCGTAATGTTACCCGTAACGGGCATGTAGCCCGCTGCATACACATTGCCGCGGTCCCAACGGTCGCCCTCGAGCCCCTGGGGAGAGAAAGACAGAAACCTTGCCGGCACGCCGCCATCCGCCTCAAGCTCCAGATACCCCGGGCACTCCCACATAAAGCCAAAGCGCTCGGGGGTAGACACGCGGCTCTCGAGCTCCCAACTCAGCATATCGGCCGAGCCATACACCAGGATCTCGCCCATATCGCGCCCGGCACCCTCGCCGTGCATGGCGCAAAATCGACTATCGACATGCGGCCCATCCACGCGACGACGCGCGCCCAGCACCATGTGATAACGCCCGTCCGCGTCACGCCACACCTTGGGATCGCGCACATGACAGGTCAAATCCTCGGGATAATCCTCGGACGCCAGCACCACGCGCTTTTGGCTGAACTCCCGACCGGCAAGGCCATCAACGCTCTCGACATAGACAGTATCGGCGCGGCGGCCGGTATTGACGTAGTCGTACGTGCCGTCTGCATCGGAGAGTTTAACGTTGCCTGTGTACAGTACGCGAATGCGGCCGTCCTCGGCAAGCGCGGAGCCCGAATACACGCCATGGCAATCGAACGGCTCGTCGGGCAGCAGCGGGGCACCAACGTAGTCCCACGTCATAAGATCGCGACTCGTCGCATGACCCCAGGCCTTAACGCCACCCTCGACATCAAACGGCGCATATTGAAAATAAGCGTGGAACACGCCGCCTGCTTGGCAAAGACCGTTGGGGTCGTTGAGCCAACCCGTGGGCGGCATAATATGGAAGTGCTGACCATACACGCCATGACCGCACTCAGAGGCGGCAGCGTCAACAGCGGCAACCAGCTTTGCGAGGTCGCGACCAAGTGCATTAGACATATCAAAGTCCTAACGGATCGAAAGTAACAAGGCGCCAGAGGTCGGCACCAGATACGGGAAACGCCCGCGAGCATACAACCCGCGGGCACCCCTCAATCAAAAGCTCTTAGGCCTGCACGGAAGCCTTGGGCTCGTCCTTGTACAGGACAAACGAGACGCCAAAGGAAACCAGCGCGGCGACCGCAAACATGATCGCGTACTGCACGGGCTGGGCCAGGCACAGCAGGATACCGAAGATACCGGTAACGCCGGTGCCGGAAGCAGCAAGCGAGGTGAGCGCGCAGACCAGGGCACCGCAACCGCCGCCGATGCAGCCGGCGATGAAGGGCTTAAAGAAACGCAGGTTCACGCCGAAGATGGCAGGCTCGGTAATGCCCATGAAGGCGGACAGAGCCGAAGGAAGCGCCAGGCCCTTGATCTTGGCATCGCGGGTCTTAAAGGCAACGGCGAGCGCAGCGCCACCTTGGGCGATATTGGCAGCGCTAGCGATGGGCAGCCAGTAAGTCACGCCGTACTGGGCGAGCTGACCCAGGTCAATGGCGGTGTACATCTGGTGGATACCGGTAACGACCGTGGGAGCATAGAACAGGCCGACGATAAAGGAACCGATGCCGAAGGGCAGGGTCAGCAGGGCCTGGATCAGACCGAGGATGGCGTTCTCGGCCCAGACAAAGATGGGGCCGACGGCAACGAGCGTCACGAGCACGGTCACGAACACCGAAACGAGCGGGGTCACAAAGAGGTCAAACATCTCGGGGACAACCTTGTGGAGGCGCTTCTCGAGGAAGGCCAGAATGGCGCAGGCGATGACGATCGGGATCACATGGCCCTGATAACCGACCCACTCAAAGCTGTACACGCCGGGAATGACAGTGACCATGGTCTGCACGCCCTCGGAGGCAACCGTATAGGCGCTCTGCAGCGAGGAGTTGATGAATGCACCACCGACGACGGCGCCCAGATACGGGTTGGCGCCAAAGGCCTTAGCGGCGGAGTAACCGATCAGGATCTGCAGAATGCCAAAAGACGTGCCCGAGACCAGGTCGGCAATCTTATAAATAAAGTTATTGGTGTCGAGCGCGATAAAGCCGTTGGAGGCCATAAAGTTGAGGGCGCTCATAATGCCCAGCAGCAGGCCCGAGGCCACGATGGCGGGGATGATGGGGACAAAGACGTCGCCGAGCACCTTAATGGCACGCATAAAGATGTTCTGCTGCTGCGCCGCTGCCTCCTTGACCTCGGCCTTGGTGGCAGCCTCGACGCCGCTGAGCGCAATGAACTCGTCGTAGACCTTGTTGACGGTGCCAGTGCCAAAAATAATCTGGAGCTGGCCCTGGGCCTCAAAGACGCCCTTGGCGCCGTCGATATTCTCGAGGGCCTCCTTGTCGACCTTGGCGTTATCGGCAATCACAAGGCGCAGACGCGTAGCGCAGTGTGCGGCCGAAACAACGTTGCCGGCGCCACCGATGTTGTCGAGCACCTCTTGGGCTGATTTGCGGTAGTCCATGACTTCCCTTTCCTCCAACGGGCGCATCTGCACCCGGCCATCTTTGACACTTATACTGTAATCGTTTTCAGTTTCATATGTCTGTAATCGTTTTCATAGTAGGGTGAACGGTAGGAAAAAGCCGGCGAATGGTAGTTTTGGGACAAAAAACGGGGGACTCAAAGGCGGGCAGGCACGATCAAGACCTAGACATTCATCAACTGATGGCCGAGCTTAAGCGTCTTTAGGCCGTTCTCCCCCTCCGCGCCATCGAGCGTGTTGAGCAACATATTGGTCGCCTCGACACCGCTGGTCAGGTAGCCGTAATGCACGGTGGGAATGCCGCCCGTCAGCGCGCGCAAAAACGCGTTGTCGCCGAAACCGCTCACGCGGTGCATGCCCTCGCCCATGCCGCGAACCTCATCGATGGCACGCAGCGCGCCCGCCGCCATGGTGTCGGTCGCGCAGGCGATAAACGAAACATCGGGAGCGACGGAAAGCAGCTCACGCGCCGTACCATAGCCCGAGTCGAGCGTAAACGAGCCCAGGCGAATCAAGGCGGCATCGAGCGGGTTGCCCGCGGCGCGCAAGCCGGCCTCAAAACCGCGACGACGGTCGAAACCGGCCGCGCGGTCCTCATCCGTAACTCCGATGTAGGCAATCTTGCCATCCAAGCGACCCGCAAGCGCATGGCCGAGCTCAAAGGCAGCCTCGTAATCGTCGTGATAGACACATGCCGCGCCCTCGACATGTTGGCCGATCAACACAATGGGCACGCGGCACGACTCAATCGCGCGACGGTGCTCGTCGGTGATCATGGTTGCCACCAGCACAATGCCATCGACCGGGTGGTTTTGGAATAAATCGAGGTATTCGAGCTCGCGATTGGCCACGTTATCGGTATTGGCAAGCAGCATCTGGTAGCCACGGCGACCGAGCACCTGGCCAATACCGGCGGTAATGCGGCTTACGGATTCCGAGTTAATCTTAGGTACGATGACGCCGATGAGCTTGGTGGAACCGGTGCGCAGCGCGCGAGCCTGGCTGGACCGCACGTATCCGGTCAACTCAATCGCCTGCTTAATGCGATTGGCCTTATCGGCCGAGATATATCCACCGTTAAGATACCGCGAGACCGCGGCGCTCGAAACGCCCGCCAGCTCGGCCACATCTTTCATCTTTACCACGAGCACCCCTGTCATTGAAATCGCTTTCACCATGATACCCAACCCATGCCAGCAAATTGAGCAAATGAGACGGGCCCATGGATCATTTCAACCGCCCAGGTCGAGCAAACGTCAGCGAGCGGGCAGCTGCCGTGGCGAGGTGCCGCGAAAGAGGAGCGAAGCGTACTTTATGTACGCGAGCGACGGTTTGAGCGGCAGATCATCCGGCAGATGCCTGCGCAGCGTCGAGCGGTCCGGCGTTTGTTAAAACGCCGGAACATAGTTAGCCGTGGTACTCGCCGTTGTACTGGATGAGCGTCAGGTCCTCCACGCCGTCGAGCGCGCGGATGGCATCGGCATAGGGCATATCCACACCGTCAGAGAACACCTCGACGGCCATCTCGACCTTGTCGCCGCGCATGGTCTTAGACTTGACGGTGAACTTGGTGCGCCCAAATGCACGCACAATATCGTCGCCAGTGGTCTGACCCGTGTAGTGGATGACCATCATGTAAACGCGCGCCTTGTCCTGGTGGCTCGCAAAGCCGGCGATCATCACCACGATCCCCACCGCCGTGAGCC
>UROA01000049.1 GCA_900549355.1 uncultured Collinsella sp.
AGCTTGCAGCGACGGACCTCAGGACACTCTTACACCACGTCTGCGCGCGCCACCGTCGAAATGGCGATGAAAGCACGATTTTGATTCAACTGTTAGTCCTTATAATGGACATATGTTGCGTAACTTAAGCAAATACTATCTTTTTATATGTTGCAAACAAAGTAGCAGTACTCATTTTTGCCATTTTTTGACCACGGCCTTTGCGATAGATGTGCTGGCGGGTTCGAATCCCTTTGCGATGGGCCCAAAAAAGAAAGGCCCCCATTGCTGGGAGCCTATCAAATCAGTGGTGGGCGATGAGGGATGTCCGCGTGCGGCTGGCGCCGCCCGCTTCCGCTTCGGGCCTGCGGCCCTCGCGTGCTGCGCTGGAAAACGCTTCGCGTTTCCTCAGCTCCGCACCCTGGCGGGTTCGAATCCCATGAAATGGGCGCAAACAAAACGGTCCCCTTGCGAGGACCGTTTCCAATTCAGTGGTGGGCGATGAGGGATTCGAACCCCCAGCCTTGTGCGTGTAAAGCACCTGCGCTAACCGTTGCGCCAATCGCCCGTGCGGAGAGAGTATAGCAAAACAATCGCCCCATTCACCTCATATCCATTAAAGGTAACCGGCGCGTGTCACAGCGGAGCTGATTCAGTTGAGATTGCCTGAACATTCCGCCCCTCTTTACGCCCTCGGGTATACTCAAAAGCTACTGATTCGATTTGATGCCCAGCAACAGCAGAGGGGATAGTATATGTGCGGTTTTGTCGGTTTTGTCGGTGGGACGGATAACCAATCCGAGGTGCTCACCAAGATGATGGACCGCATCGTCCATCGCGGTCCCGACATGGGCGGTCAGTTTATCGACGGCCGCGTTGCCCTCGGCTTCCGCCGCCTGTCGATCCTCGACCTGACCGAGGCTGGCGCCCAACCCATGGCCAACGAGGACGGTAGCGTCGTCATTGTCTTCAACGGCGAGATCTACAACTTCCAAGAACTCCGTTCCGAGCTCGAGGCCAAGGGCTACAAGTTCCACTGCGGCGCCGACACCGAGAGCCTCCTGCACGGCTACGAGGAGTGGGGCGAGGCCGTTCTCGATCGCCTGCGCGGTATGTACGCCTTCGTCATCTGGGACAAAAAGAAGAACAAGCTTTTTGGCGCCCGCGACATCTTTGGCATCAAGCCGCTCTACTACTATCCCATGGCCGATGCGGGCGACGGCGCTCCGGGCGTGCTCTTTGGTTCCGAGATCAAGAGCTTCCTGGACTACCCGCACTTCCACAAGGCGGTCAACAAAAAGGCTCTGCGTCCGTACATGACGCTGCAGTATTCGGCAACCGAGGAGACCTTCTTCGAGGGTGTCTACAAGCTGCCGCCGGCGCACTACTTTACCGTCGATATCCCGACCGGCAAGATGAACATCGAGCGTTACTGGGATTGCGATTACTCTGCCGTCGAGAAGCCGTTCGAAGAGTATGTCGATGAGCTGGACGAGGTCGTGCACGAGAGCGTCGAGGCCCATCGCATCGCCGACGTCAAGGTCGCGTCGTTCCTCTCCGGTGGCGTCGACTCCAGCTACATCGCCGCTTGCCTCATGCCCGACAAGACCTTCTCGGTGGGCTTTGACTACAAGAACTTCAACGAGACCAACTACGCCAAGGAGCTTTCCGATAAGCTCGGCGTCGAAAACGTTCGCAAGATGATTACCGCCGACGAGTTCTTCGGTGCGCTCGAGGACATCCAGTATCACATGGACGAGCCGCAGTCCAACCTGTCTTCCGTGCCGCTGTGGTTCTTGGCCGAGATGGCCCGCAAGGACGTCACCGTCGTGCTTTCGGGCGAAGGCGCCGACGAGCTCTTTGGCGGCTACGCCTACTACGAGGACACGGTCCCGGTGCGCAAGTACAAAAAGATGGTGCCGCTGCCCATCCGTCGCGCGCTCGGTAATCTGGCGCTGCATATGCCGTACTTCAAGGGACATAACTTCCTGGTCAAGGGTGCCGAGATTCCCGAGAAGTCGTTCCTGGGACAGGCTCTGGTATGGCCGGAGCGCGAGGTCGACGGCGTGCTCAAGCCCGAGTACAACACCGGCGATGGCGCCTTCGAGCTTGCCGCTCCCATCTATGCGCGCGTGAAGGGTCAGCCCGAGCTGGTCAAGAAGCAGTACCTGGACATGAACATGTGGCTCCCGGGCGACATTCTGCTCAAGGCCGACAAGATGTGCATGGCACACTCGCTGGAGCTGCGCGTGCCCTTCTTGGACCGCAAAGTCATGGAGTTCGCCGAGCACATTCCCGACCGCTACCGCATCAACGAGAACGGCAACAAACAGGTACTCCGCCACGCTGCCAACAAGTCGCTGCCCGATGAGTGGGCCACCCGTCCCAAGGTGGGCTTCCCGGTGCCGATTGTCTACTGGCTGCGCGAGCAAAAGTGGTACGACTACGTCAAGGAGTACTTCACCGCGCCGTGGGCAAGTGAGTTCTTCGATACCGACGAGCTCATGCACCTGCTCGACCTGCACTTTGCGGGCAAGGGCGATTTCCAGCGTAAGATCTATACGCCGCTCGTGTTCTTGGTGTGGTACAAGCGCTTCTTTATCGACGAGGACCAGCCCGCTGTTCAGGCTGCCTAGCCTCGGCTGACGAACGCCTGCGCGTAACGGCTCCTCCGGGAGCCGTTTTTGCGTGGGTGCGTTTCAGTTACTATAAAACCGTCCCTGCCAAATGGCTGAGAAAGGTGAAAGATGCACCATTCGGATTCCGCGACCGTGACCACGGTCGATACGCTTGCCAAACTGCTCGATGTGTGCGGCGAGCTGCGCGCATCAGAGCGGGTTGACGAGCGTGCCGTGACCGGTTGCTCGTTTGATTCGCGCGCGGTCTCGGCAGGTGACGTGTTCTTCTGTAAAGGTGCTGCCTTTAAGCCCGCGTTTTTGAGCATGGCGCTCGATGCGGGCGCCGTCGCATTTGTGTGCGAGGAGTCGCTGGTCGAGTCTCTGGAGCCGCTGGCGAAGGAGAGCAGTGCTGCGATGCTGGTTGTTGATAGTGTTCGCACGGCCATGGCCCTGCTGCCGCCGGAGGTCTACGACCGTCCCGACTACGACGTCAAGATTGTGGGCATCACCGGCACCAAGGGAAAGACCACGGCCGCTTTTATGCTCCAGTCCATCATCAAGGCGGCGGGCGAGTCCTGCGGCATGATCGGCTCGGTGAGCACCGACGATGGTATCGAGTGCTACGAGAGCACCAATACTACGCCCGAGGCCCCCGAGGTCTGGCGCCATATCGCCAACTGTCGTGAGTCCGGTCGCCAGTCCATGGTCATGGAGGTTTCGAGCCAGGCGCTCAAGTACCAACGCGTCGAGAATCTGCCGTTTGACGTGGCGTGCTTCCTCAACATCGGCCGCGACCACATCTCGCCGATCGAACACCCCACGTTTGAGGATTATTTTGAGAGCAAGCTCAGGATTTTTGACCAGGCAAAGACCGCCGTGGTGAATCTGGGCACCGAAGAGGTCGACCGTGTGCTGGAGGCAGCGTCGACGGCCGAGCGCTTGGTGACCGTTGGCGTCGAGCATCCCGAGGCAAGCCTGTGGGCGAGCGACGTACGCATGGTCGGCTTTAGCATCGAGTTCAACTTGCATGGCCTGTGTGCCGACGAGTCCGAGGCGGGGGAGAAGGTTCTGCTGGGTATCGCGGGAGACTTTAACGTGGAAAACGCGCTGGTCGCTATCGCCGCTGCGCGCGAGATCGGCATCGGTATCGATGCCATCAAGAAGGGCCTCTCCAAACTGCGTGTACCGGGCCGTATGGAGGTCGTGGAGTCGAAGGACGGTCGCGTGATCTGCGTCGTCGACTACGCGCACAACCAGCTTTCGTTCCGTTCGCTTTTCTCGTCGGTCAAGCGCGCGTTTCCCGCCAGCCCGGTCGTTGCGGTGTTTGGTGCCGCTGGCGGCAAGGCGCAGGAGCGCCGTGAGCAGCTTCCGCGCGAAGCCGCACCATATTCCGACCTGATGATCTTTGCCAACGAGGACCCGGCTCACGAGGACCCGATGAAGGTCTGTCGCGAGCTTGCCGAACATGTCCCCGACGATACGCCGAACAAGATCATTCTCGATCGCGAAGCCGCTGTGTACGCGGCGTTCAAGGCGGCGCGCGAGGAGTACGTCAACCCCGATGCTCCTACCATTGTCTTGCTGCTGGCAAAGGGTGACGAGGAGCTCATGCACGTGGGCGACGAGTTCGTGCCCATCGAGAGCGACCTTTCGCTGGCCAATCGCCTGATCGATGTTACCCAGTTTGACTAATGAACCATGATGGCGGCGGCGCCCTGAGTGCGCTGTCGCCATAAGCGTGTTCCCTCAATCAAAACATGCCGTCCAAGTCCAAACCCTTCTACGTAAACGGAGTAACCATGTCCCACAATACCCTGCCGACCGTTGCCGAGCTTTCGGGCGAGATGCGCGAGCGCTTGGCCAAGGTCAAGTACGTCTTTACCGACCTGGATGCCACGATGCTCGCACCCGGCTCGTGCGTGCTGCGCGACAACGACGGCAACCCCTCGACCAAACTCGTCGAGGCCGTCGTGGCGCTCGCTCGCGCTGGTATTCAGGTGGTTCCCACCTCGGGCCGCAACCGTACCATGATCCACGAGGATGCGCGCGTGCTCGGCCTCAACTCCTACATCGGCGAGATGGGCGGCCTGGTCATGTACGACCTCAAAGCCAACGATTGGGAGTATCTGACCGGCGACATGCCCTACGACTCCTCTTGCGGCCTCACGCCGCACCAGGTGATCGAGCAGACCGGCGTGTGCGAGAAGATCCTCGCCCGCTGGCCGCACAAGATCGAGTATCACAACGACATGTCGACCGGCTACAAGTACCGTGAGGTCACCGTCGGCATGCGCGGCGATGTGCCCGACGATGAGGTCCAGGCCATCCTGGACGAGGCCGGCTGCGGTCTGATCTGGGCTTGCAACGGCCATCTGACTCACCTGTCCAAGCCGACGACGCTCGAGCTCGATCGCGTCGAGGACGGTCGCGCATTCAACATCAACCCCGCGGGCCTCAACAAGGGCGTCGCTATTGCGCGCTTCTGCGAGCACCTAGGGATCGAGCGCGAGGAGACGTTGGCGCTCGGCGATTCCGAGTCCGATTTCTACATGGCCGATCACGTGGGCACGTTCTGCCTGGTCGAGAATGGCCTGACGAGCGCCGGCGCGCCCGAGTTCCTGGCTGCCTGCGAGAACGCTTTCGTTACGCGCGGCAAAATTGTCGACGGTTGGGCGGCGACGGCAGAGCTGCTGGTCGCGGCGCGTTCGTAGCGCGGCGTCGCCGCACTTGGACATGTCTTTTCGAGAGAGACTGGTGAGGTAATGTCCGATATCGAGAATCCGGCAGGCGACACGCGCCCGATTGGCGTGTTCGATTCTGGTTTGGGCGGTCTGACGGTTGCGCGCGCGATTGCGACGGCGCTGCCGCACGAGTCCGTCTACTACTTTGGCGACACCAAGCGCTGCCCCTACGGCACGCGCACCGAGGATGAAGTGCGCTCGTTTGCGCTGCAGGCGGGCCGTTGGCTTTCGAAGCACGACGTCAAGATTATGGTCATCGCCTGCAACACGGCGACCGCTGCGGCCTTGCGTTTGGCCCAGCAGGTGCTCGACGTTCCCGTGATCGGCGTGATCGCGCCGGGTGCCCGTGCAGCAATCAACAGCACGCGTACGCGTCGCGTGGGCGTGCTCGCTACCAACCTCACCATTCGCTCGGGCGCCTACACGCGCGCCATTCAGGATCTAGATGCCGGCGTCGATGTATACGGCTGTCCTGCCTCGAGCTTTGTCGAGGTTGTCGAACACGAGCTCGCCTCGGGTGCACATCTGCAGGAACAGTGGCTTGAGAACGAGGACATCTTCGATACGCCTGCCGTGCGTGCGCTGGTGGGTGCCACGGTTGAGCCGCTGCGCGACCACGGTATCGATACCGTGGTGCTCGGCTGTACGCATTTCCCGCTGTTGGTGGGACCTATCCGCCATGCGCTGGGGCCTGGGGTGCGCGTCGTGAGTTCCGCCGAGGAGACCACACGCGAGCTGACCGATATCCTCACGCGCCGCGAGCAGCTGGCGGGCGACGACGCCGAGCCGCAGCATCGTTTTGCCACGACGGGCGATAACATTGCCGAGTTTGCGGTGGCGGGCAGCTTTATCTTTGGTCAGCCGCTCAAGAGCATCGAACATATCGATATCGATGAGCTGAAATAGATGTAAGGCAGCCGCCAAAGCCTCCGCCACATCTTTTGCCGAAAGGAAATTTCTATGGAGTACATGCAGGTCAACCGCTCCAACGATCGCGCCGCCAACGAGTTGCGCCCCGTTAAGCTCACCCGTGGCGTCATGAAGCACGCCCACGGCTCGTGTTTGGCCGAGTTCGGTGACACGCGCGTGCTGTGCGCCGCCACTATCGAGGAGGGCGTGCCGGGCTGGCGAAAGGGAGCTAAGGCCGGCTGGGTGACCGCGGAATACGCCATGCTGCCGGCGTCGACCGGCAAGCGCTGCAAGCGCGAACACGCCAACCGCAAGGGTCGCTCCATGGAGATCGAGCGCCTCATTGGCCGCAGCCTGCGTACCGTCGTCAACATGAAGGCGCTCGGCGAGTACACCGTCACCGTCGACTGCGATGTGATTCAGGCCGATGGCGGCACGCGTACAGCGAGCATCACCGGCGCCTGGGTGGCGCTGCACGACGCCCTCGCCATGTGGGTCGAGGCGGGCAAGATCGAACGCATCCCGCTTATCGGCCAGGTGGCTGCCATCTCCATGGGCGTTGTCGACGGCAATACGCTGCTTGACCTCGATTATTCGGAGGACAGCCATGCCGAGGTCGACATGAACCTCGTCGCCACCGACACCGGCGAGATGATCGAGCTCCAGGGCACCGGCGAGCAGGCGCCCTTTGACCGCAAACGCCTCAACGCCCTGCTCGACCTGGGCGACAAGGGTATCGCCGAGCTCATCGAGCTTCAGCGCCAAGCCATCGCCTAACCTGCCAAAAGGGACGGGTTTATTTTGGTAGGTTTTATCTGCTGAAATGCTGCGTTGAAAGGTCCGATCGCCTGAGAGGGGAGAGGTCAAGTGCCCAAACGCCCCTCACGCGGCTTGCTATAGAGACAAGGAGGCCAGTTATGGCACTTGAGAAGATCGACATCGACACCCTCGACCCGGCGGCGACCATCGTCGTGGCAACCGGAAACGCTCATAAACTCACCGAGATCGAGGCCATTTTGGGCAAGGTCATGCCCGAGGTGCGCTTTGTGGCGCTCGGCCAGCTGGGCGATTTTGAGGATCCCGAGGAAAACGGCACGACGTTTTTGGAGAACGCCATCATCAAGGCGCAGGCTGCGGTCGAGGAGACGGGTCTTATGGCCATTGCCGACGATTCGGGCTTGGTCGTCGACGCGCTGGACGGTGAGCCCGGTGTGTATAGCGCGCGCTACGCGGGCGTTCACGGCGACGACGCCGCCAACAATGCCAAGCTGCTCGTGAATCTGGATGGCGTGGCCGACGAGGATCGCACCGCGCGCTTTATGAGCGTCGTCGCGCTCATCGACACGGACGGTTTGGTCACCTATGGCGAGGGCGCCTGCGAGGGCGTTATCGCGCACGAGGGCCGCGGCGATCACGGCTTTGGCTACGACCCGCTGTTCCTGCCGGTCGACACGCCGGGCAAGACCATGGCCGAGCTGACGGCTGACGAGAAGAACGCCATCAGCCATCGTTTCCACGCGCTCGAGCATCTGTCCGCCAAGCTGACGGGCGAGGAGTAGACCGTGCGTGCGGTGGTGCAGCGCGTGCTCAACGCCGGCGTGACGGTCGACGGCGAGTGCGTGGGCCGCATTGGACGCGGCTACCTGGTGCTGCTGGGTGTGGGCCATGGCGATACGCATGCCGAGGCCGACAAGCTGTGGGGCAAGCTCCGCGGGCTGCGCATCAACGAGGACGAGAACGGCAAGACCAACTTGGCGCTTGCCGATGTCGACGGCGAGGTGCTCGTGGTGTCGCAGTTCACGCTGTTCGCTGACTGCCGCCACGGTCGCCGTCCGTCGTTTACCGATGCCGGCGCGCCCGATGTTGCCAACGAGCTCTACGAGTACTTCCTGACGCTCGTTCGTCAAGATGTCGAACACGTGGCGCACGGCATCTTTGGCGCCGATATGAAAGTCGATCTTGTCAACGACGGTCCGTTCACCATCGTCTTGGACACCGACAACCTTTAGGTTACGCGGTTTTACCAAACCGCGTAACAACTGGTCATGCGAGATTGTCGTCTGGTACGTATTTGGGACGGGGCTTATTTAGCTACTTGCGTATGGCGGCAGCAGGGTGCTATAGTATTAGAGTTTTGTCTATCTTAGGGGTATTATCCCCTTTTTGAATTGCACCTTCTGGAGGCCCTGTTCATGGAAGAGATGGAAGTCAATCACGTCGACGACATCCACGAGAAGCTGACCGATATGGTGGGCGATCGCGTCAAGGTTAAGGCCAACATGGGCCGTACCCGCGTCGTCGAGCGCATGGGCACCATCAAGAGCGTCCACCCGGCCGTCTTCATTGTCGAGGTTGACGAGCGTCGTGGCCGCAAGTCGCGTCAGTCCTACCAGTATATCGATGTGCTCACCGGTCAGGTCGAGCTGTTCGACCCCGAGAGCGGCGAGCATATCTTTACCCCGCTCGGCAATCAGCTCGAGGAGCATTAACGGTGACCGATCGGTCCCTGACTCTTTCCGCGCCGGCAAAGATTAACCTCTACCTGGGGGTTCATACCGAGCGCGATGACCGCGGCTACCACAGGGTCGATTCCCTGATGGCGGCCGTCGGTCTTTCCGATACCGTGACGGTCACGCCGGCGCAGGCGCTGACCGTCCAGACGGTTCCGGCATCAGATTTTCCCATGCAAAAGAATACGGCGTATCGGGCTGCGGTTGCTATGGCCGAGCATTATGGTCGCGAGGCAAACATCTGCGTGACGATTGAGAAGCGCATTCCATTGTGCGCCGGCTTGGGCGGCCCCTCGACGGATGCGGCCGCGGTCATTGTCGCCTTGGCAGAGCTCTGGGGCATTGATCGCACCGACCCAGCGCTCGACGATATTGCGCGGGGCATTGGTGCTGACGTCCCGTTCTTTTTGCACGCGAGTCCTGCGTTCTACGTAGGTGGGGGAGACGTGCTGGCAACTGAGTACCCCGCGCTGCCCGCGACGCCCGTCGTGCTGGTCAAGCCGCGCGAGGCAAGCGTTTCGACAATTGAAGCCTATCGACGTTTTGACGAGGCCCCGGTGCCTGCGGACAAGCCCGGCGCGATAGCTTCTGCCTTGCGTGCTGGTGATGCCGAGACGGCATATGCACTCATCCATAATAATCTGGGTGTCATTTCCGCACAGATGGAGTCGCAGATTCAAACGGTCCTCGACTGGCTGCGTAAACAGGACGGAACCGTTGCTGTAGATGTGTGCGGATCGGGTGCCTGCTCGTTTGCCATTTGCGACACCGCTGCCACGGTCGAAAGGCTTGCCGATGCTGTCCAGCAAAATGGCTGGTGGGCCTGCGCGACTGAGCTTATTCCCAACACGGTTCAAATCGACGCGCCAAAGAAATAAAAATTTCTCTAGCACGCGGCGAAAATCTTTGTTACTATAGTCGAGCTAACGGGTTGTGGCTCAGTTTGGTAGAGCACTGCGTTCGGGACGCAGGGGTCGCTGGTTCAAATCCAGTCAACCCGACCAGAGCATGAGGAGGGACCGCTTCTTGCGGTCCCTTTTTTTAGCTAGTGTTGTGATACCGCGATACCCGCGGTATACTCATTCGAGCTTGTCTCGCTGTATTGTGGAGGTCTACATGTTTGGACTGAGGGCTCCTGAGCTCATCATTATTCTCGTCGTTGTCCTGATTATCTTCGGGCCCAAGAACCTGCCGAAGCTCGGCAAGTCCCTCGGCTCTACCGTCAAGAATATCCGTGAGGGTATGGAGGGCGACGATAAGGCCGAGACCAAGCAGGCCGAGGAGGTCGTGGTCGAGCAGTCCGAGGAGGACAAGGAGATCGCTGAGCTCGAGGCCAAGCTCGCTGCTGCCAAGAAGAAGCAGGCAGAGGACAGCGACGCGGACGCAGAGTAGTCCCATCCCTTTGGGGTGAGCACCTGACCGGCTTGCCCGCAGGCTAGCCGGTCTTTTTCGTTTTGTTGACAGTTGATTGTTGATCAGAGTTGGGGAGATATCCGTATGGACGCAAGCCAGATCGTACTGACCGCTGAGGGCCGCCAGAAGCTCGTCGAGGAGCTCGCTTGGCGTGAGGGCGATTACGCCAAGGAGATCGTCGAGGACATCAAGGAAGCCCGCGCGTTCGGCGACCTTTCGGAGAACTCCGAGTACGACGCCGCTAAGGACAAGCAGGCCCAGAACGCCGCTCGTATTGCCGAGATCCAGGCCATCCTCGCCAACGCTCAGGTTGCTGCCACCACGGGCGACCTGACCGTCTCCATCGGTTCCACCGTTTCGCTGATTGATCCCAACGGCGAGGTCATGGAAGTCACGCTCGTCGGTACCACCGAGACCAACTCGCTCGAGCACAAGATTTCCAACGAGTCTCCGGTCGGTCACGCCATCATCGGTCACGGCGAGGGCGACTCCGTCGAGGTCGTTACGCCTTCCGGCAAGACTCGCGTCTACACCATCGCCAAGATCGCACGCTAGACCACGGTCCCGCGTAAAGGTATGTTTTCGCTCCCTGGGACCGAATCCTGGGGAGCGTTTTAGTTTGAGGAGCTAACTTATGGCAGAGAACCAGAACGCCGCAGATCAGGCATCGACGCTCAACGACGAGCGCGCCACCCGCCTGGCCAAGCGCGCCGCCCTGTTCGAGGCGGGCCAGAACCCCTATCCCGAGCACTCTGAGCTTGAGGACTACGTCGCCGATATCGAGACTAAGTACACCGATCTTGCCGATGGTGAGGACACCGAGGATGTCGTGAAGATCGCCGGCCGTGTGGTCGCCAAGCGCGGTCAGGGCAAGATCATGTTCATCGTCGTGCGCGATGCGACTGCCGAGATTCAACTGTTCTGCCGCATCAACGACATGGACGAGGCTGCCTGGAATACGCTCAAGGCCCTCGACCTGGGCGACATCCTGGGCGTGACCGGCGTGGTCGTGCGCACCCAGCGCGGCCAGCTTTCCGTTGCTCCTAAGAGCGCGACCCTGCTTGCCAAGGCCGTTCGTCCGCTGCCCGAGAAGTTCCACGGTCTTTCCGACAAGGAGACCCGCTATCGCCAGCGCTATGTCGACCTGATCGCCAACGACGACGTTCGCGAGACCTTCCGTAAGCGTTCGCAGATTCTCTCTACCTTCCGTCGCTTTATGGAGTCCGACGGCTACATGGAGGTCGAGACCCCCATCCTGCAGACCATCCAGGGCGGCGCTACTGCCAAGCCGTTCATTACCCACTTCAACGCGCTCGATCAGGAGTGCTACCTGCGTATTGCCACCGAGCTGCACCTCAAGCGCTGCATTGTCGGTGGTTTTGAGCGCGTGTTCGAGATCGGCCGCATCTTCCGTAACGAGGGCATGGACCTTACCCACAACCCCGAGTTCACCACGATGGAGGCCTACCGTGCCTTCTCCGACCTCGAGGGCATGAAGGCACTCGCCCAGGGTGTCATCAAGGCTGCCAACAAGGCCATCGGCAACCCCGAGGTCATCGAGTACCAGGGCCAGACCATCGACCTTTCTGGTGAGTGGGCCAGCCGTCCCATGACCGACATCGTCTCCGACGTGCTCGGCAAGCAGGTCACCATTGACACGCCAGTCGAGGAGCTTGCTGCCGCCGCGCGCGAGAAGGGCCTGGAGATCAAGCCCGAGTGGACTGCTGGCAAGATCATCGCCGAGATTTACGATGAGCTGGGCGAGGACACCATCGTCAACCCGACGTTCGTGTGCGATTACCCCATCGAGGTCAGCCCGCTTGCCAAGCGTTTTGAGGACGACCCGCGCCTGACGCACCGCTTTGAGCTGGTTATTGCCGGTCACGAGTACGCCAACGCGTTCTCCGAGCTCAACGACCCGGTCGACCAGGCCGAGCGCTTTGCCGCCCAGATGGCCGAGAAGGCCGGCGGTGACGACGAGGCCATGGAGTACGACGAGGACTACGTGCGCGCCCTCGAGTACGGTATGCCTCCCGCGGGCGGCATTGGCATTGGTATCGACCGCGTGGTCATGCTGCTCACCAACCAGGCTTCTATCCGCGACGTGCTGCTGTTCCCGCACATGAAGCCCGAGAAGGGTTTCCAGTCCGGTGCCGCTGCCGCCAAGGCTGCCGAGGCCGGCAACGCCGCGAGCCCGTTCGTTAAGTCGCTTAAGCCCACGCTCGATTACTCCAAGATCGCCGTTGAGCCGCTGTTTGAGGAGTTCGTCGACTTTGATACCTTCTCCAAGAGCGACTTCCGCGCTGTGAAGGTCAAGGCATGCGAGGCCGTCAAGAAGTCCAAGAAGCTGCTGAACTTTACGCTCGACGACGGCACCGGCACCGACCGCACCATCCTCTCCGGTATTCACGATTATTACGAGCCCGAGGACCTGGTCGGCAAGACCCTGCTCGCCATCACCAACCTGCCTTCGCGCAAGATGATGGGTATCCCCAGCTGCGGCATGCTCATCAGCGCCATCCACGAGGAGGAGGGCGAAGAGCGCCTCAACCTGATCCAGCTCGACGCCTCCATCCCTGCCGGCGCAAAGATGTACTAGGGGGTTACGGCGTTTTGCCAAACGCCGTAACCACTCGACGCTGCGCGGGCCGCATTTGGACAATCTGACGTTCAACTTCAAGGGCGC
>UROA01000050.1 GCA_900549355.1 uncultured Collinsella sp.
GGCCCGCGTCTTGCCGAGAGCTACCTCAACGACGATGCCGTGCTCACCTGCGCCGTAAAGTCGGGAGCTAAGGCAATTCATCCAGGCTATGGCTTTTTCTCCGAGAAGGCGAGCTTTGTGCGCGACTGCGACAAGTATGGCCTGGCGTTTGTCGGTCCTTCGGCCGAGGTGATCGACAGCATGGGCGACAAGGACGCCGCGCGCCGAACGGCTGCCGCGGCGGGCGTGCCCATCGTGCCCGGCTGCGATTTGCTCAAAAGCCCCGAGGAGGCGACGGCCGAGGCCGAGCGCATTGGCTGCCCCGTGCTTATTAAGGCGCGTGCAGGTGGTGGCGGTCGCGGCATTCGCAAGGTCGAGCGCGTGGAAGATGCGGCAAAGGCCTTTATTGAAGCACGCGCCGAGGGCGAGGCCGTTTTTGGCGACGGCGAGTGCTACATGGAGAAGTTCGTCGCGCCGGCGCACCATGTCGAGGTGCAGATTATGGCCGATAAGCAGGGCCATGTGTTTTCGCTCGGCGAGCGCGAGTGCTCGGTGCAGCGCCGCAACCAAAAGCTGATCGAGGAGAGCCCCGCGCCGTGCCTCGACGGACACGACGACATTCGTGCTCGCATGCACAAGGCAGCGCGTGACCTGGCTCGTGCCGTCGGCTACGAAGGAGCCGGTACCATCGAGTTCCTGTATTCGGACGACGGCGATTTCTACTTTATGGAAATGAACACGCGCTTGCAGGTGGAGCATCCGGTTACGGAGTTTGTGACCGATACCGACTTGGTCAAGTGGCAGCTGCGCGTGGCAGCCGGCCAGTCTCTGCCCTTTGAGCAGGAGGACATGCCGATCCGCAACCACGCCATGGAGTGCCGCATCAATGCCGAAACGCCGGACTTTCTGCCGTCATGCGGAACGGTCACCGCGTTGCGTGTGCCGGGTGGCCCGCGCGTGCGCTGGGATTCCGCCATGTTTACCGGTGCGAAAGTTCCGCCGTACTACGACTCCATGCTCGGCAAGCTCATCGTGTGTGCGCCCACGCGTGACGGCGCCATTCGCAAGATGCGCTCGGCCCTGGGCGAGCTCGTGATTGAGGGCGTGAGCGAAAACAGCGAGCTTCAGCTCGACGTGCTGGCAAACGACGAGTTCTTGTCGGGCATGTATCACACCGATCTGATGGGACATCTCTATGCTGATGAATAGAAAAGCGAAGACGGTCAACGTCCTCGAGGGGCCGATGACCGAGTCGTGCGCCGAGTTTCCCGCGCGCCACGTGTTTATCAAGTGCCCCGAGTGCCGTCGCGTGATCGATGAGGCACGCCTGCACGACAACCTCGAGGTCTGCCCTCGTTGCGGCAAACACTTTCGTGTGAGCGGTCGCGCGCGCATGCGCATGACGGTCGACGAGGGCACGTTTGAGGAATGGAATGCCAATCTGGCGTCGGAGGACTTCCTCTCGTTTCCCGGCTATGCCGATAAGCTCAAGAGCGTGAGCGAACGTTCGGGCGAGCGCGATGCCGTTGTGTGCGGCAGGGGCAAAATCTGCGGTTGCGATACCGCGCTCTTCTTTATGGACGCCAACTTTATGATGGGCTCGATGGGCTCCGTGGTGGGCGAGAAGATCTGTCGCACATTTGAGCATGCAACCGAGCTGGGATTGCCAGTTGTCGGCTTTACCGTTTCGGGCGGTGCGCGCATGCAAGAGGGCGTGACATCGCTTATGCAGATGGCCAAGATTTCTGCGGCGGTTCGGCGCCACAGCGAGGCGGGCGGCCTGTATATCACGGTGCTCACCGACCCCACGACCGGAGGCGTAACCGCGAGCTTTGCCATGGAGGGCGACATTATCCTGGCCGAGCCCGATGCCCTGACGGCATTTGCCGGCCCGCGCGTGATCGAGCAGAACATGCACAAGCGACTGCCCAAGGGATTCCAGCGCTCCGAGTTTTTGCTGGAGCACGGCTTTTGCGATGCCGTTGTTCCGCGTGGCGAGATCGCGCTCACGGTAGGCGAGCTGCTGGCGCTGCACGAAGGGCACGCGCCCAGCCTGGGGGCACCGCATGAGACCGTGCATACGGGGCGCCGCGGCAAAAAGCTGGGACACTTGTTTAAGCGCTCGGCGGCACCAAAAACCGCGCTCGAGATTGTCAAGCAGACCCGCTCGGCAGATCGCGCCACGGCGGGCGAGATGATCTCGCTGGGCCTGGATGGATTTGTGGAGCTGCATGGCGACCGTTACTTTGGTGACGACGCCGCCGTGGTGGCTGGCATTGGCTGGAAAGACGGGCGACCCGTGACGGTTATCGCCGTCGAGCGCGGTACCACGACCAAAGAGCGCATGCGTCGCAACTTTGGTATGGCACATCCCGAGGGCTACCGCAAAGCGCGTCGCCTTATGCGCCAGGCCGAAAAGTTTGGTCGACCGGTTCTGTGTCTGGTCGATACTTCGGGCGCGTTTTGCGGCATCGGTGCCGAGGAGCGCGGCCAGGGCGAGGCGATTGCCCAGAATCTCATGGAGATGAGCGGCCTCAAGACGCCGATTGTCTCGGTGGTGACAGGCGAGGGCGGCTCTGGTGGCGCGCTGGCGCTGTCCGTGGCCGACCGCATCCTGATGCTCTCGAGCTCGGCCTATTCGGTCGTGAGCCCCGAGGCCTGTGCGTCGATCCTGTGGAAGGATACCGAGCGCGCGAATGAGGCCGCCGAGGCGCTTAAGCTCACGGCCCCCGATCTGTTGGCGCTCGGCATCATCGACGGCATTGTTGACGATAGGGGCCTGTCGCATGAGGAGATCGCCGGTGCCGTCATGTCCTCGGCATTTGATGCCTTCGATACGCTTGGGCAGCTCGACGACGCGACCCTCACAAACCTCCGCTACGAAAAGTACCGCGCAATCGGTCAGTACCGCACGATGTGACAAAGGGACAGCCCGCATGTCATATTGGGAAAGGCGTTCCATGCTACAAGTTTCTAACACCTCGTTTACAACGTCGGTTTCATCAAACGCCATGGCCGTGGTGGACTATCTGTCCAAAAGCATGATGTCGGCGCTGCCGTTTATTGTCTGCGCGGCGTTGTTCCGCACCGTCGCTGTCATTATGGGCGAAGGCATGCTGGGCCTGTGGTCTGCCGATTCCGATATCTATCGCCTGTTCTACAGTTGGCTCTATAACGCCGGCTACTACTTTTTGCCCATTTATCTTGGTTGGGCGGCCGCCCGCCAGCTCGGTTGCTCGGAGCAGCTGGGCATGATGCTGGGCGGCGTATTGATTGCGCCCGATCTGCTTAAGCTCGTCGATGCCGCATCGACGACGGGGGCATCGATGACTTCCGTGTATGGTCTGCTTCCCGCGCCGGTCAACGATTACACGACGACTGTTATTCCGGTTCTCATCTCGGTGCCCGTGCTATGGCGAGTGGAGTGTTTCTTTCAGCGCGTTATCCCTAAGGCCGTGGCGTTTTCGTTCGTTCCGTTTGCGACCATGCTTGTCATGGTTCCGGTTTCGCTGTGCATTACGGCGCCGGCGGGCAGCTATCTGGGCATGCTGTTGGGCCAGCTTATGTTTATGCTTGGCAATTCCGGTGGCATCGTGTCGCTGCTCACGCTCATGGGGCTTGCCGCGGGCTGGGAGTTCCTAAAGATCGCCGGCGTCAGCAACGTTGTCCTATCGCTTGCCTACGCGCAGTTCATGAGTGTGGGAACGGATTCGTGCATCCTGATCGCCGCGACGATGGCGACGTTCGCCGTTTGGGGCATGCCCTTTGGCGCGTCGCTCCGCGTTGCGGATAAGGACGAGAAGGCACTCATGCTGGGCTATTCAATCTCGGGTATTCTTGGCGGCGTAAGCGAGCCGGCGCTGTACGGTTGCGGCTTTAAATATGGCAGGTGCCTGACGTGCATGGCCATTGGCGGCGCCGTCGGAGGCCTTGTTGCGGCCGTGGGCCACGTTACGGCCTATATCATCGGCATGACGAATGTCCTCATGGTCATTGGCTTTGCCACGGGCGGCATCTCGAACCTGCTGTGGTGCTGTGCTGCCGGCGGTGTGGCATTTGCGGTGTCTGCGGCGCTGAGCTACTGCTTTGGCGTGGTGCCGACGAAGGGGCAGGCGGCAGAAGACGAAGCCGATTTGCCCGAAACCTCGAAGAGCGCGGCCGAAGCAAGCGCATAAATCGATCGACAAAGGGACAGCCCCGCATGACACATTCCAAGGTCGTGGCCCGTGTGGGTTGCGGCCTTTTTGTATCTGGGGGACAAAGTGGCTACACTACAATCCGTTTGAGCAATAGATATATAGGTAGTACCGTGGGGGCGGATGTAGATGGTCGAGTGGATTGTTAAGCGTGCGCAGGGCGACCGTGCGCGCGTGGGCACGTTGACGGGCGTGGTGTGTATTCTCGCCAATGTTGCGCTTTGTGCTGCGAAGGGTGCAATTGGCGTGCTGTCGGGATCGGTTTCGATCGTGGCGGATGCCATGAACAACCTGTCCGATGCCAGCTCGAATATCGTGAGCGTGCTGGGCTTTAAGCTGGCGAGCAAGCCGGCCGACCCCGAGCATCCTTACGGTCACGGTCGCTACGAGTATCTCTCGGGTCTGGTCGTGGCGGCGCTCGTGCTGCTGATTGGCATCGAACTGGTGAAGTCCTCGGTTGAGCGTATCGTCAACCCGGAGCCTGTCGAGTTCTCGCTTGCCCTGGTGGCAGTCCTGGCGCTTTCGATGGTTGTTAAGCTGTGGATGGCGGCGCTCAACCAAAAGCTCGGCGACCGTATCGAGTCCGAGACGCTGCATGCGACCGCGCAGGATTCCAAGAACGATGTCCTTGCCACAGGCGCCGTGTTAGCGTGCGCAATTGTTTCGCAGGTGACGCACATCAACCTTGACGCATGGGTCGGCCTTGCCGTTGGCGCCTATATTGGCTGGAGCGGCTTTGAACTTATTCAAGATACGGTGAGCCCGCTTTTGGGTCAGTCGCCCGATCCTAAGCTGGTCAAGCACATTCGAGACAAGATTATGAGCTATCCCGGCGTTTTGGGCGTTCACGATCTGATGGTTCACGACTACGGCCCGGGCAGGAAGTTCGCAAGCGCTCACGCCGAGATGGCAGCCGAGGCCAGCCCGCTGGAAAGTCACGACACGCTCGATAACATCGAGCAGTCGTTTAGGAACGAAGACGGCATGATTGTCACGCTCCATTACGACCCCATCGTGACCGACGATCCCAAGGTGGCGAGCATGCGTTTACGCATTAACGCCATGGCCCAACAGATCGATAGCCGCCTTTCGATTCATGATCTGCGCTGTGTGCCGGGTCCCACGCACACCAACGTGATCTTTGACTGCGTGCGTCCCTCGGATCTGCAGATGAGTGCCGAAGACGTAAAACACGCGCTGGCACAACGGGTCGAGTCGGAATACCCCAAGTCGATTGCCAAGATCACGATCGATGAAGACTATGTTGGGCATACCCACGAGTAGGGCTGCGCCGGCAAAGCAAGTTATACAGAAGGGGAGAGCATGAAGCGCCTATACCTACTCCGCCACGGCCAGACGGAATTCAACGTCAAAAAGCTCGTCCAAGGTCGCTGCGATTCACCGCTCACCGATTTGGGCTGTCAGCAAGCCGGGATAGCAGCCGCATGGCTCAAAGCCCACAACGTCGTTCCCGACAAAGTGGCCTCATCACCCTTAGGCCGAGCCATGGACACAGCTCAGCGCGTCGCAACCGAACTCCTCGGCCCGGACGCAGCCGTCGAACCCTGCGAAGGCATCATCGAGCGCAGCTACGGTACCTTCGAAGAAGGCCCCCACGACGCCCTGCCCACCGACGTCTGGGATCCGGGCGAGGATTTGGTCCCCTTTGGAGGAGAGGGAAGCAAAGCGTTGCAAGAACGCATGGTAGCCACCCTCACCAATCTCATAAGCGCCGAGGATATCGAGACCCTCCTAGCAGTAAGCCACGGCAGCGCCAGCCGCCAATTCATCAAGGCCGCAGCCCCAGAGGGCTTTGAGCTCCCAACAAAACTCCCCAACTGTGCCATCATGATCTTCGATTTCGATGAGGCGAAGCCACAAGGGGAGCCAATGCAATGCAAGTTCACCCTCCAGCAAATAGTGGACCCCCAACAAAGTAATTAGCTGAGCGAGCAGAGTAAAGCAGACATCAACGTGTCGTCTCTCGAGCTTTGGCGGAGGGGCGGGCCCGAGACTAATTAAGGTTGTCGCGAGTTCCGCACGAACAGGAGAGCACTTAATGGGCTCTCCGTCGTGAGCAGGACTGTAGAGCAGCAACCTTAATTAGTCTCGGGCCCGCCCCTCCGCCAAAGCCCAGGCGACTCCACGCACTTTACCTGCGTAAACAATGTGAGTGAAATATGAATCTCGATGGATACGCCCGCAGCCGTGTATACTAAACAGCTGTGTGAAACCAGGGGAGTATTCTGGCTGGACAAAATGCCTGCTTAATAGGGTTGTCAGGTAGTTCGGGCACAATACAAGGCTGGGGAGCACGTTGTGTAAGTAGTGGTCCTCTAGGGGCGTACGCTCGGTGGTGTACGCATTGTCCCAAGACCACGCGAGAGTTGGGATCATATCTTGATCAGCATGATTCTCGGCCGCAAGATTGGCATGACCCAGGTTTGGGACGAGAACGACAACGTCGTTCCCGTCACGGTCATCCAGGCTGGCCCCTGCGCTGTCTCGCAGGTTAAAACTCAGGCAACCGACGGCTATGACGCCGTCCAGATCGGTTTCGGCGACATCAAGGCCAAGAACGTGAACAAGCCCATGGCTGGTCACTTCGCCAAGGCTGGCGTCGAGCCTGTCCGCTTCCTTCGTGAGGTCCGCGTCGAGAACGGCGAGGAGCACAAGGTCGGCGAGGTCGTTACCGTCGCTGATTTCGCCGATGTCGAGAAGGTCGACGTCATCGGCACCTCCAAGGGTAAGGGCTTCCAGGGTCGCATCAAGCGCTGGGGTCAGCGCCGCGGTCCTATGACGCATGGTTCTCACTTCCAGCGTCACCCCGGTTCTATCGGTCAGTGCGCCTATCCTGCGCGCGTCCTCAAGGGCGTCAAGATGGCCGGTCACATGGGTAACGAGCGCGTTACCGTCAAGAACCTTTCCGTTGTCCGCATCGATGCCGAGCAGAACCTCATCTTGGTCAAGGGCGCTGTCCCGGGTGCCAAGAATGGTCTCGTCGCCATCCGTATGGCCTAAGGGCCCAGCCCATTTAGCCCAGCGTCATACCAAGGAGAACACTTAAATGGCAAAGTTTGAAGTAAAGAACAGCGAGGGCAAGAAGGTCGCCGAGGCCGAGCTCGCCGCTGAGGTGTACGGCATCGAGCCGAACATCCACGTTATGCACCACATCGTCAAGTGCCAGATGGCCTCTTGGCGTCAGGGCACCCAGTCTGCTAAGGGTCGCTCTGAGGTTTCCGGTGGCGGCAAGAAGCCTTGGCGTCAGAAGGGTACTGGCCGTGCCCGCCAGGGTTCCATCCGTGCTGCCCAGTGGCGTCACGGTGGCGTCGTCTTCGCCCCCAAGCCCCGTTCCTACGCTAAGCGCATGAACAACAAGGAGGTCAAGCTGGCTATGCGCTCCGCGCTGTCCGCCAAGCTGGCCGATGGCGAGCTCGTGCTCGTCGACGACTACGGCTTCGAGAAGCCTTCCACCAAGGCTGCCGTCGCCATGCTCAAGGCTCTCGGCCTTGAGGGCAAGCGTCTGACCATCATCGTTCGCGATGAGGACGTCAACGCCTACCTGTCGTTCCGCAACATTCCCAAGACGTTCATCATCACCGCCGACGAGGCCAACACCTACGACCTCGTCAACAACAACGCCGTGCTGATGCCCGCCGACATCGCCGCTCACTTCGGGGAGGTGCTTGCATAAATGACCGCCCACGAGATCATCATCCGTCCGATCGTGTCCGAGCGTTCCTTCTCCGGCATGGAGCAGAACAAGTACACGTTCGAGGTCGCCAAGGATGCTAACAAGTATCAGATCAAGGACGCTGTCGAGGAGATCTTCGGCGTCAAGGTCGTTCGCGTGAACACCCTGACGGTCAAGCCCAAGACCAAGCGCGTGCGCTATGTCGCCGGCAAGACCCGTTCTTGGAAGAAGGCCATCGTCACGCTGGCCGAGGGCGACACCATCGAGGTCTTTGGCAACCAGGCCTAAGACTCGCTGCTGTTGAGTGAGCTCATGCCTCCCAAATAGGGGAGGCGAGAGCTCAAGGTTTTGGGCGTATAAAATGGACACGCCCGGAACCGTGTATACGTCCGGTGTCATCGCACCCGAGGCAGAACCTCGAATCCCTGTCTGCGATGGCTAACGGATTCCTATTGAAAGGGATTGTAATGGCTGTAAAGCACCTTAAGCCGACCTCCGCTGGTAGGCGTTGGCAGACGATCTCCGACTTCTCCGAGATCACCTGCACCAAGCCCGAGAAGTCTCTTCTCGAGCCCCTGCCCAAGAAGGCCGGTCGTAACAACAACGGCCGCATCACCACCCGCCACCAGGGCGGCGGCGTGAAGCGTCGTTACCGCGTGATCGACTTCAAGCGCAACAAGGACGGCGTGCCCGCCAAGGTTGCCACGATCGAGTACGATCCGAACCGTTCCGCTCGCATCGCTCTGCTGCACTACGCTGACGGTGAGAAGCGCTACATCCTGGCTCCCAAGGGCCTCGAGGTCGGTCAGACCATCATGTCCGGTTCTGATGCCGACATCAAGCCGGGCAACGCTCTGCCCCTCGCCGACATCCCCGTCGGTACGCTCATCCACGCCGTCGAGTTCCAGCCGGGCAAGGGCGCTGCTATCGCCCGTTCCGCCGGTAACTCCTGCCAGCTGATGGGTAAGGAGGGCAAGTACGCTATCGTCCGTATGCCTTCCTCCGAGATGCGCCGCATCCTCGTTACCTGCCGCGCCACCGTCGGTGAGGTCGGCAACGCCGATCACTCCAACATCGTCATCGGCAAGGCCGGCCGTAAGCGTCACATGAACGTGCGCCCGACCGTCCGCGGTACCGTCATGAACCCTGTCGACCACCCGCACGGCGGTGGCGAGGGCAAGAACCACACCTCTGGTCGTCCCTCTGTTACCCCCTGGGGTAAGCCGACGAAGGGCCTTCGTACGCGCAAGAAGAAGAAGGTCTCGAACCAGCACATCATTCGTCGCCGTAAGAAGTAATTCCGATACCGAGTTTTAGGAGAAAGCACTTATGAGCAGAAGTCTCAAAAAGGGCCCGTTCGTGGAGACTCGCCTTCTCTCGCGTATCACCGCGATGAACGAGGCTGGCAAGAAGGACGTCGTGAAGACCTGGTCCCGCGCGTCCACCATCTTCCCCGAGATGGTTGGTCACACCATCGCCGTCCACGACGGCCGCAAGCATGTGCCCGTGTATGTTACCGAGTCCATGGTTGGTCACAAGCTCGGCGAGTTCGCGCCGACTCGTACGTTCCGTGGCCACAAGGCCAAATAGGGGGTTAACCGTAAATGGCAACTAAGTCTATTGAAACTGAGGCCACCGAGGTTCGCGCCGTCGCTAAGTACGTGCGTGTTTCCCCCAGCAAGGCCCGCCTGGTGGTCGATCTGATCCGCCGCAAGCCTGTCGCTCAGGCCTTCGACATCCTCCACTTCTGCGACCGCGCCGTCGCCGTGGATGTCGAGAAGGTTCTCCGTTCCGCCGTTGCGAACGCCGAGAACAACAACGGTCTGCGTGCCGACAACCTGGTTGTCGCCGCTGCCTATGTTGACGAGGGTCCGACGCTTAAGCGCATCCGTCCCCGCGCCAAGGGTTCCGCTTCTCGCATTCTGAAGCGTACTTCCCACATCACCGTCGTCGTTGCTCCTCGAAAGGAGGCGTAAAGCTGTATGGGTCAGAAAGTCTACCCCACCGGCTTCCGTCTTGGCATCACCGAGAACTGGCGCTCCCGCTGGTTCGCAGAGAAGGATTACGCTAAGACCCTCGGTAACGATCTCGAGATCCGCAAGTACCTCGAGAAGCGTCTTTCCCGCGCAGCTGTCTCCCGCGTCGAGATCGAGCGCGCTGGCGACAAGGTGAAGGTCATCATCCTCACCGCTCGCCCCGGCGTTGTCATCGGTAAGAAGGGTGCCGAGATCGATACCCTCCGCACCGAGCTCGAGAAGGTCGCTGGCGTCTCCAAGGGCCAGCTCTCCGTCGACGTTGTCGAGATCAAGCGCCCCGAGCTCGACGCCAACCTCGTTGCTCAGTCTATCGCCGAGCAGCTCGAGGGCCGCGTTGCCTTCCGTCGCGCTATGCGCAAGGCTGTCCAGTCCGCCCGCAAGGCCGGCGCTAAGGGCATCCGTATCCAGTGCTCCGGTCGTCTCGGCGGTGCCGAGATGGGCCGTCGTGAGTGGTACCGCGAGGGTCGCGTGCCTCTGCACACCCTCCGTGCCAAGATCGACTACGGCACGGCTGTCGCCAGCACCACCATGGGCGCTTGCGGCGTGAAGGTCTGGATCTACCTGGGCGAGAAGCTCCCGGGCCAGCCTGTTCCCAACCCTGCACTCGAGGGCTCTTCCCGTCCTCGTCGTCGTAACTCCGAGAGGAGGGGTCAGTAGTGCTTGCCCCTAAGCGTATTCTTCACCGCAAGGTGCAGCGTGGCTCCATGAAGGGCCAGGCCAAGGGTAATACCGAGCTGCATTTCGGCGAGTTTGGTATCCAGGCTCTCGAGGCCCATTGGATCACCAACCGTCAGATCGAGGCCGCTCGTATTGCCATGACCCGCTACATGAAGCGTGGCGGTCGTGTCTACATCACGATCTTCCCCGATAAGCCCATCACCAAGAAGCCTGCCGAGACTCGCATGGGTTCTGGTAAGGGTAACCCCGAGGAGTGGGTGGCCGTCGTCAAGCCCGGCCGCATCATGTTCGAGGTCAAGGGCGTGCCCGAGGAGGTCGCTCGCGAGGCTCTGCGTCTTGCACAGCACAAGCTTCCCATCAAGACCAAGATTGTTGCTGCCAAGAACGCTGAGCAGCGCATCGAGAAGGAGATGGCTGAGGAGGCCGCTCTCGAGGCCAAGTGGGCTGCTGAGGACGCCGCCGCCGCCAAGGAGGAGAACTAATGAAGCCCGCAGAGATTCGTGAGCTCTCGGACGCTCAGCTCGTTGAGAAGCTGAAGGAAATGCGCGCCGAGCTCTTTAACCTTCGTTTCCAGATGGCCACCAGCCAGCTGGACAACACCGCTCGCGTCAACACCGTGAAGAAGGACATCGCTCGCGTCCTCACGGAGCAGCGCGCCCGCGAGATCGCAGCGGAGAAGTCCGCTGTCGCCGAGTAGGACCTAAGGAGAGAACATGACTGATTCGCGTAACTCGCGTAAGGTCCGTACGGGTGTCGTTACCTCCGTCTCCGGTGCCAAGACCATTGTTGTCACCATCACCGAGCGCAAGCGTCACCCCAAGTACGGCAAGATGATGACCAGCTCCAAGAAGCTGCACGCTCACGACGAGGAGTGCACGGCTGGCGTGGGCGACACCGTCCGCGTTATGGAGACCCGTCCTATGTCCAAGATGAAGCGTTGGCGCCTCATCGAGGTCGTCGAGCGCGCTAAATAAGCAGTCGCTCTTACGACTTGTACGTTTCCGAAGATGTGCGTATGCCTGGCTTGCATACCACAGGCCGTATAAAGGCAGCGCACCTCTCTTCGGTTCTTAGTTCGGAGGAACATCTACCATGATTCAGATGCAAACCATGCTGAACGTCGCCGACAACTCCGGCGCTCGCAAGATTCGCTGCATCAAGGTGCTTGGCGGTTCCAAGCGTCGTTATGCAGGCATCGGCGATGTGTTCATCGGTGCTGTCCAGGAGGCTACCCCTGGCGCCAACGTCAAGAAGAAGGACGTTGTCCGTTGCGTCGTCGTTCGCACCGTTAAGGAGATCCGCCGCAAGGATGGCTCCTACATTCGCTTTGATGAGAACGCCTGCGTTGTCATCAACAACGATGGTTCGCCCGTCGGCACCCGTATCTTCGGGCCTGTCGCTCGCGAGCTTCGTGACAAGAAGTACATGAAGATCGTCTCGCTCGCTCCCGAGACCCTGTAGTTAGGGGAGATATATGTATATCAAGAAGGGCGATAAGGTCCAGGTTCTCTCTGGTAAGGATCGCGGCAAGCAGGGCGTTGTCCTGCGTGCTCTCCCCGGCGAGAACAAGGTCGTTGTCGAGGGCGTTTCGGTCGTCAAGAAGGCCGTCAAGCCCAACGCTGCCAACCAGCAGGGCGGCATCGTTTCGCAGGAGGCTCCCATCGACGCCTCCAACGTCAATCTCGTTTGCCCCGAGTGCGGTAAGGTTACCCGCGTCGGTCACGAGAAGGACGGCAAGAACAAGCTGCGCGTCTGCAAGAAGTGCGGCCACAAGTTCTAAGCTGCCCGCAACATCAAGTTGCTAGCAAAGGCCCGGATGCCCCACGGCACCCGGGTCTTTTTCTATGCCTACTCATTGGGGACAGACTTAAATGAGTGCTCTTAAATTGTCGGCACTTGGGGACGTTCCTTTTCTGGTCGGCAGTTTGGGACGGTCCTTAGAGCTGCAGCGTGCCATGAGCGACGAGGCTAAGCGAATCATCCTGTCTTTCGAGTTCTAAGCAGAATTTCCCGTCTCTGAGCAGGTGGCGCGCGCAGACGTGGTGTAAGAGTGTCCTGAGGTCCGTCGCTGCAAGCTC
>UROA01000051.1 GCA_900549355.1 uncultured Collinsella sp.
CGCCCCGCGGCCCTCCTCGCAGCGGCCGCCCTTGACGTTGAACGAGAAACGCCCGGCCTTGAAGCCGCGGATCTGGGCGTCGGGCGTCATCTCGAACAGCTTGCGGATGTCGGAAAAGACGTTCGAATAGGTCGCGGGATTCGACCGCGGAGTGCGCCCGATGGGCGACTGGTCGACGACGACCAGTTTGTCGATATGTTCGAGGCCCTCCGCCCCGTCGTACTCCAGCGGCTGGTCGAAGGAGCGGTAAAGCTCTCTGGCGAGAATCGGCCGCAGGGTTTCGTTGACGAGCGTCGACTTGCCCGAGCCGCTGACGCCCGTCACGCAGATGAACTTGCCCAGCGGAAATTCCGCCGTGACGTTCTTGAGGTTGTTGCCCCGCGCGCCGCGGATCACGATGCGCCCGCCCGTTCCCTTGCGCAACGTTTCGGGAATTTCGATCCGCCGGCGTCCCGTCAGGTAATCGGCGGTGATGGTGTCGGACCGGAGGATGTCGTCGAACGTCCCGGCGGCCACGATGTTGCCGCCCTTGCGCCCGGCGCGGGGTCCCACGTCGACGATGAAGTCGGCGGCGCGCATCATGTCCTCGTCGTGTTCGACGACGATAACGGTATTGCCGATATCGCGCAGGCGCTCGAGCGTCCTAATCAGGCGCTCGTTGTCACGCTGATGAAGACCGATTGAAGGCTCGTCCAGAATATAGAGCACGCCCATGAGACCCGCGCCGATCTGCGTTGCCAGTCGAATACGCTGTGCCTCGCCACCGGAAAGCGTCGCCGAGGCACGGTCGAGGGTCAGATAGTCAAGTCCGACATCGACCAGAAAGCGCAGGCGCTCCAGGATTTCCTTAACGATGCGCCCGCCGATAAATTGTTGGCGCTCGGTAAGATCCAAACCCTCAAAAAACTCGAGCGACTCGCGGCACGATAGGCAGCAGACCTCGTAAATGGACTTACCGCCTACGGTAACGGCGAGCATCTCGGGGCGCAAACGAGCGCCGTGGCAGGTCGAGCACGGCTCCTCGCGGATGTACTTCTCCAAGCGCGCCTTGGTGTTCTCATTCGTCGTCTCGGTATAGCGCTCGTACAGGATGTTGCGCACGCCCGAGAACTTGGTGTCCCACTGGCTGCGACGTCCGTCGAGCTTTTGGTAGTCGACCGAGATCTTCGTGTCGCCCATGCCATCCAAAAACGCACGACGCACCCGCGGAGGCAAGTCCTCCCACGGCGTATCGGCGCTCACCTTAAAGTGTTTGCAGACCGCAGCAAAAATCTGCGGATAGTAGTTCGAATTGCCAAACAGGCTACCAAAGACTCCGTCGGCAATGGACTTCGAGGGATCCTCAATCAGCGCCTCGGCATCAACGGTTTTCTTAAAGCCCAGGCCGTCGCACTCAGGACATGCGCCATAGGGAGCGTTGAACGAAAAGTCGCGGGGTTGTAGGTCGTCGATGGAGTGCCCGTGCTCCGGGCACGCCAGAGCCAACGAATACTCCAGAAGCTCGCCCTCGGTCCCCTCGGGAGCATCACGATTGGGCAGCATGTACACGTTTACATTGCCGTGAGCCAGCGCGGTCGCCTGCTCAACAGACTCGGCGATACGGCCCAGAGAGTTCTCACGGATCACGATGCGATCGACCACGACCTCGATATCGTGCTTGAACTTCTTGTCCAGATCGATCGGATCGTCGAGCGAACGCACTTCGCCGTCGACACGCACGCGGCTAAAGCCCTCGGCGCGAAGGTCCTCAAACAGTTTGGTGTACTCGCCTTTTCGCCCGCGCACCACCGGTGCCAGCACAAACGCGCGGCGGCCCTCCCCCGCCGCCAAGACCTTGTCGGCAACCTGGTCGGTCGTCTGACGCTCAATGACGCGGCCGCATTCGGGACAGTGCGGGGTGCCCACACGGGCGAACAGCAGGCGCAGATAGTCATAAATCTCGGTTACGGTGCCAACCGTCGAGCGAGGGTTTTTAGACGTCGTCTTTTGGTCGATCGACACCGCCGGCGAAAGGCCGTCGATTGAATCCAGGTCGGGTTTGTCCATCTGGCCCAAGAACTGGCGCGCATAGCTCGAAAGGCTCTCGACGTATCGACGCTGGCCCTCGGCATAGATAGTGTCAAATGCCAGCGAACTCTTGCCCGAGCCAGAAAGACCGGTAATGACCACGAGTTGGTCGCGCGGAATGGAAACATCGATATCACGGAGGTTGTGCTCACGAGCGCCGCGAATAACGATAGAAGAATCAGACATGGAAGCTCCTTGCCTCCTATTGCATCGAATCATACTGTCGATGAGTTTAGCGCACTCGACGCGCACAGATGTTCGTAATACAAGATTCGCAGACCTTTAGCTTTGCGTATCGGGTGCTTTGTTTCTCGAAATGCCATGGAAAGGTTACAGTAATCTAATACTGAACTTAATTTGCTGTAACAGAGGAACGTCCATGACCGAAGATATCCCCCTTGAAATCACTTCGAGCGACATGGCCAATCTGCCCATATTCATCGCCGTCCTTATCGTGGCCACCGTCGTCGTGCGCGTGTATTTTTCAATCAAACACAATGAAAAGCCGCCCATTGCCCGCGTCTTTTGGTGCGCGACGCTCCTCATCCCGCTCGGCGTGGTAGCTGCATGGATTACGAATCAATTGCTCGTAAATGAGGACAGTTCCCTATGGGTCCTTTCTTATTCGGCGCTCGGTGCTGCCGCCGTCATACTTCTTGTCGAGCCCTTGGTTTCGGGACTTATCGACCAAACCGATCTTGCGACGGGAACGGTTGCCTGTATTTGCCGTGACATCCTTGTCATCGCCGCTGTTTCAGCGCTCTCGTTCGTTTCACTCGAAATTGCCTGTAACGAAACGTTCTATCGCATTCCCGCCAACTCATTCGGGTTTTCCGTCGGGCTGCTCGCGACGGTTCTGCTCTCCCTTTATTTGCTGGGACAGCGTCATGGAGGCGTCATGGCCCTCGTGCCCGTCGCCTGTTGCATCCTTGGCATTGCCGAGCACTTCGTCATAACGTTTAAAGGCGAGGCCATCCTGCCAAGCGATATCTTGGCCCTTGGCACCGCAATGGAAGTGAGCGAGGGATACGAGTTTACCTTTACCGCCGGAATCGTAACCTCTCTCGCCCTGCTGGAGATTTCCCTGGGGCTTCTTTCGCTTATCCGACCGCGAAAGCTCCGTACGTCCACCCATGTCTTCCCCGCAATCGCCGCTAACCTCTGCGCTTTTCTGCTAGTGACCGTTGTGGGGCTCTCGGGCTTTTCCAGCATCGACTTGGAGCAGGCGCTGGATTTTGGATTTGACCGTTGGCAGCCCATCACCACATATACGTCTCAGGGTTTTATCACTTCGTTCACCGAAATGGTCAACGAGTTGCCCATTGAGAAGCCCGAAGACTATACGCCCGATGAGGCGCAGAGCATCGAGCAGGAGCTCGCCGCCGCCTACGACAGCACGTATGGCTCGAGCGAGCAGCGCGCGGCTGCCGTTGCCCAGTTCAATGAAATCAAGCCGACGATTGTTGCCGTCATGAACGAGAGTTTTAGCGACCTTTCGTACTTTGAGCAGCTCCAGGCGGCCGGGTACACCGGCCCCGCATTCTACAACTCGCTTCCCGACACACTTGTTCGCGGCACCATGCTCGCTTCGGTCACCGGCGGCGGAACGGCAAACTCCGAATTCGAATTTTTGACCGGAGCGACAACGGCCTTTGTCGGATTAGGCAAGATCCCCTATCAGCTGTATCAGATGAATGGCGTCAACAGCCTGGCAAAGGACCTTAAAGAGCTTGGGTATACCGCTACCGCTATGCACCCGCAAAACCCCGTCAACTACCATCGAGATAAAATCTATCAACAGCTGGGCTTTGGAGACTTTCTTTCAATCGGCGATTTCGAAGGTGCGCCCTGTTACCATGCCGGCGTATGCGACTACGCCACCTACGACAAGATACTCGACCTGCTTAGAACCGACGAAGCTCCGCAGTTCATCTTTGACGTCACGATGCAAAATCACGGCGGCTACGACTATGGCACCGTTCCCGCCGAAGAGCTGACAAACTATTGGGTCGAGGGAGCCAGCGAGGGCGCCAATAGCGCGCTCAACACCTATCTCACCTGCATCAACGCATCCGACCGGGACCTCGAGTACTTTATCAACGAGCTCCGCAATATCGGCAGACCGGTTGTTCTTGTCTTTTTTGGCGACCATCAGCCGAGCGCCGCAACGGCTCTCAACGACGAGCTGTACCCTCAGGAAGACACGGCAAGCCACGCTTTCCGCGTCTATCAGTCGACCTATTTCGTCTGGGCTAACTATGAAATCGCCGGCAATACCGAGCTCAACGTCTACGACACCGTCGGGGCAAACGAGATTGCAGCTATTACCCTTAATAAGATCGGCGCCCCGCTCACCGACTATCAAAAGGCCCTGCTTGCAACAAGATCAGATGTGCCCACCATCAATGTCGCCGGCTATCTCGGTGCCGACGGGCTGCGCTACGACTTGGAATCTGAAGACAGCCCATACACCTCGACGATCGACAAGCTGCAGCGCATGCAATACCTCGAGTTCGCCAGCAAAGTTCAGTAAGCCCGCCCATTCGCTTAGGACCATCGTATTGCAAGCACGCTCGGCCCAATTGCATCGCAAATGACTCCCGCTCGCAAACGAGGGTACAATGACGCTCGTGTCACATCGCGGGGCCCCGGCCCCAACATATACAAAGGAGTCATACATGGGTTGCGAGCACGCACAGGCCGCCGGCGGACAAACGTCGCCGTCGCAATTTGAGGAGAATACGCTGTCCGAGGTCAAGCGCGTCATCGCCGTGCTTTCCGGCAAGGGCGGTGTCGGCAAGTCGTTTGTCACCGGTGCCATCGCCACCGAGCTTGCCCGCCACGGCCACAAGGTCGGCGTCCTCGATGCCGACATCACCGGTCCCTCCATCCCCAAGATGTTCGGTATGAGCGGACGCCACGTCCATGCCCTTGGCAACCTTATGCTGCCTGAAATCTCCGAGCACGGCGTCAAGGTCATGAGCTCCAACCTTCTGCTCCAAAACGAGACCGACCCCGTCCTTTGGCGCGGTCCGGTCATCGCAGGCGCCATTAGGCAGTTCTGGAGCGAGACCTCATGGGGTCCCATCGACTACCTGCTGGTCGACATGCCTCCGGGAACAGGCGATGTCGCGCTCACCGTCTTCCAGTCGCTGCCCGTCGACGGCATCGTCATCGTCACGAGCCCGCAGGATCTGGTCTCGATGATCGTCGCCAAGGCGGTCAACATGGCCGAGAAGATGAACGTCCCCATTCTGGGCATTGTCGAGAACATGAGCTATATCGAGTGCCCCGACTGCGGCAAGAAGATCGAGGTCTTTGGCAAGAGCAAGCTCCCCGAGGTCGCAGAGCGCTATAACCTCGACATCTTGGGCACGCTTCCCATCAATCCGTCACTCGCCGAGGCCTGCGATAAGGGCGAGGTCGAGACCGCGCTGCCCGATGGCATGTTGCCCAAGGCAGTCTCTGCCGTCGAGGCCATTACCCCGCACGAGACCGACGAGGCCTAAGTGAACACGAGCGCCTTCTATGACGTCCTGGTAATCGGCGGCGGGGCTTCATGCCAAAGACGACGGGGGCGGCGCGCGCCCCCCCCCCCCCCCCGCCATTACGGCCGCACGTGCTGGCAAAAGCGTCTGCATCGTTGAGTGCGATGTCGCCTGCGGCCTTAAGCTCCTTGCGACCGGCAACGGCCGCTGCAACCTCTCCAACGAATCGATTGATCCACAGCGGTATAACCACCCCGCATTCGTTGAATCCGTTATGGGCCCCCGGCCCGAACAAGAGCTTATGGGTTTCTTCTCCTCGCTGGGCATCATGACAACCTCCGAGGAAGGCCGGCTGTACCCGCGCTCCCTTCGCGCCGAATCGGTGCGCGACGCGCTTCTCAACGTTTGCGACCGCCTAGGTATCACCTTAATCTGCGGAGCCAACGTTGCCTCGGCGCACAAAGCTTCCGAAGGCTGGACACTCCAAATAGACCGTCCAGCGCGGGCACTCAAGGCAAAGAAGCACGACGACCGAAAATCGGAGCTCCGCTCGCTTCGGAAAGCGCTCACCGATGTCCCTCGCAAGAACGAGGCCCTGGAGGCACATGCCGTAATTATCGCCACGGGCGGCAACCCCACCGGTATCGCCGATACGTTTGGCCTCCCCCTCACCTCGCTGCGCCCCATCCTCTGCCCCGTATCGGCAACGGTCGTTGGCGATCGGGCGGCACTCAAGACGTTGGATGGTCTGCGCGTCCGCGCCCGCTTGACGCTCACCCGTAACCATAGTGAGCTCTGGCACGAAGACGGTGAAGTACTGTTTCGAGCCTTCGGCATCTCGGGCGTCGCTGTCTTCAACCTCTCCCGTCGTATCCAGCGCGGTGATACGATCCTGCTCGACGTTTTCCCCGACCTCTCCAAAGACGAGCTGCTCGATATGCTCAACCGGCGCGTTGAGCTGCTCGGCGGCTTTTCGCCCCGCGATCCCCGTTGGCTCGACGGTATGCTTGCCCCGCAACTCTCCCGCGTCGTCTGCACGGCGTTCGAGCAGTGCCATCCAGGCTCCAACGATGTCATCCACCTGGTCTCGATCCTCAAGCACTTTAAGTTGCTCGTCGAGGGAACAGCCGAGGAGCGCTCGGCGCAGGTCACGCGTGGTGGCGTATCTGTCGAGAGTATCTCAACACCCAGTCTACGCGCGCGCAGCGTTGTCGACGCCCCGCTTTACGTCTGTGGCGAAGCGCTCGACATCGACGCCGATTGCGGAGGCTTTAACCTTGCGTGGGCATGGCTCTCGGGCATTCGCGCTGCAAGCAGCCTGTAGCCGCGCAGTCTATAATCAAAAACGCATTCGGGCCGTCTGGGATACCGGACGGCCTCTTTCTTGCCTCTAAGGAGACCTCGATGATCGAAATCACCCAAGTCAACGCTTCGCTCGATGAAGCCGGCGATGAAAATGCCTGCCTCATTGTTGGCAAGCGAGTCGCCAAGCGCGTCCTACGTTGCAAGGACTCCGAGATCAAGTCCATCGAGCTCCACCGCAAGTCAATCGACGCTCGCAAAAAACGAGACGTCCATTTTATCCTGAGCTTTCGTGTTGAGCTGACCAGTCCCCACCTCGAGCGAGAAGCGGTCGACAGCGTTTCCGAACGTGACCGCTCGCGCGTACGCGCGATAGAAGACGATGAGCCTTCATTCCCCTCCCCCATTTCCGACGCATCCAAAGAGCGCCCCGTCGTTGTCGGCGCCGGATGCGCCGGCCTTTTCGCTGCGCTCACGCTCGCCGAAGCAGGTCTTAAGCCCTTGCTTATCGAGCGCGGCGACCCGGCATTTCGCCGCTCGCAGGCGATCGACCTCTTTCTAAAGGAGCGCATCCTCGACCCCGAGAGCAATATTCAGTTTGGTCTGGGCGGCGCGGGGACCTTCTCGGACGGCAAGCTCAATACGGGAACAAAAAATCCCGCCCATCGCCTTATCCTCGAAACCTTCGTCGAGGCAGGTGCGCCCCGCGATATTCTGTGGGATGCCAAGCCGCACATTGGCTCCGACATCCTTCCCACGGTTGTCACCGCTATATCCCGGCGCATCGAGCAGCTCGGAGGTGTCGTCCGTTATCGAACGAAGCTCGTCGACATTCGCATCGACGCGTCTGGCGCCATCACCGGCATTGATGTCCAATCGTCCCAAGACGCCGTTTACGAGCCAATCGAGACAAAGCACCTCATCCTCGCCTGCGGGCATTCCGCTCGCGATATTTTTGAGCTCCTTAAGAGCCACAACGTGGCCCTCGCACAAAAGACCTTTGCCATGGGCGTTCGCATCGAGCATCCGCAACGCGACATCGACCGAGCCCAATATGGAGCCTCGGCGGGACATCCTGCCCTCGGAGCAGCCCCCTACAAGCTCGTCGCCCATCTTCCCAACGGCCGCAGCGTGTTCTCGTTTTGCATGTGCCCCGGCGGACAGGTTGTTGCCGCCTCTTCAGAACCGTGCCATCTGTGCGTCAACGGGGCCAGCCTCAATGCCCGCGACGGACGCAACGCAAATGCCGCCCTGCTCGTTAACGTCACGCCTGAGGACCTTCCCAACGATGACCCGCTCGCCGGCATCGAGCTCCAGCGTGCCTGCGAGGCGGCCGCCTATCGCCTGGGCGGTTCCAACTGGAACGCACCGGCACAACTCGTCGGAGATTTCCTCGCAGGACGCGCCAGCAAGGCGCCCGGAAAGGTAAAGCCCACCTATCCGCTCGGTGTGACCTGGACGGCAATTGACGAAGCCCTGCCGCAGCATATCGTCGAGTCGCTCCGCCTGGGACTTCCCCTACTCGGAAAAAAGCTACGAGGCTACGACCGTCCCGATGCCGTTCTTACCGGCGTGGAGACTCGTTCGAGCTCACCGGTCACTGTCACCCGAGACCGAACGTGCCATGCCGTGTCGACCCCGGGCCTCTACCCTTGTGGTGAGGGAGCTGGATATGCCGGCGGCATCATGAGCGCGGCCACCGACGGCATCCGTTGTGCTGAAGCCCTGATCGCAGACCTCTAACGCACGAATTCCAGCGCGCAAAAGACATAGGCCCCGAGCTCCACAGGGAACTCGGGGCCTGTTCGCTATTTCTTAAACCGTGCACCCTGGCGTTTTCTGCCCGATGCGAACGTGGAACCCTTACGGGCCTGCGAACGTAAGCGCTCGATCGTCTCGCCCTCAGACGCACCCTCGAGCATCGCCCGAATCTGAACGACGGCATCGCGCAGACGCGCCGCCTCCTCAAAGTCCATGGCGGCAGAAGCGTTACGCATGTCCTCTTCCATGGTTTCGACGATCCGCACGAGCTCGTCATGCGGCAGTTCTTCCAACTGCTCCGCAAGCGTCTGCTCGGGCGCCACCGTTTCCGGCACGCCGCCCTCACCCGACTCATCGGGCGTATAGAATGCGCCATGGCCAAGAGAGTCGCCCTTCGAGCGCCCCTTGGAACCCACGGTTTTTTCGGCCTCGGCAATAAAACTTGAGATGTCGTTAATGGCCTTGTGCACTGTTTTGGGCACAATGCCATGCTCTTCGTTATATGCCATCTGAATCTCACGACGGCGCCGCGTCTCCTCGATGGCCTCTTTCATCGAATCGGTCACAACGTCTGCATACATGATGACTTCGCCATCGGCGTTACGGGCCGCACGGCCAATCGTCTGAATCAGCGAACGGCGGTTGCGCAAGAAGCCTTCCTTATCGGCATCGAGAATTGCCACCAGTGAGACCTCGGGGAGATCCAAACCCTCGCGAAGCAGGTTGATGCCAACGAGAACATCGATCTTGCCCTCGCGCAGCGTTCGCAAGATCTCGACACGGTCCATTGTCGCCGTATCAGAGTGCATGTAATTGACCTTAATGCCCGCATCAAGCAGATGGTCGGTCAGGTCCTCGGCCATGCGCTTGGTCAACGTGGTCACCAGCACGCGCTCCTTGCGTGCAACGCGCTCGCGAATCTCGTCCTCAAGATCGTCAATCTGCCCACGAACCGGACGCACATCGATCTTGGGATCGAGCAGACCGGTCGGACGAATAATCTGCTCAACGTCGTTCTGGCTAACCCGCAGCTCATAGTCACCCGGTGTTGCCGAAACGTAGATGAACTGGGGAATCCTCGCCTCAAACTCATCGAAACGAAGCGGGCGGTTATCGAGCGCCGAGGGCAGGCGAAAACCGTGTTCCACCAGCGTCACCTTACGCGAGCGGTCACCTTCGTGCATACCGCGAATCTGCGGCACCGTCACATGGCTCTCATCGATGATGCAGAGCATATCCTTAGGAAAGTAATCGATTAGGGTAAACGGCGGCTCACCCGGCTTGCGACCGTCCAGATGACGCGAGTAGTTCTCGATGCCGTTGCAAAAGCCCATCGTCTCGAGCATCTCAAGATCATAATCGGTGCGCTGCTGCAGACGTTGCGCCTCGAGCAACTTGTCGGTCGCCTTGAGCTCCGCCACGCGCTTCTCGCACTCTTCGCTGATCGATTTCAGAGCCGCCTTGACCTTCGGCTTCTCGGTCACGTAGTGCGATGCCGGCCATACGGGGATTGCCTCGTACTCACGAAGCATCTCACCGGTGACCTCATCGATCTCGGCAATCAGCTCGACCTCGTCGCCAAAGAACTCAAACCGCAACGGATGCTCGGCATAAGGCGGATACACGTCGACAACATCGCCGCGCACACGGAACGTGCCGCGTGCCAGGTCATAGTCATTGCGATCATATTGAATGTCGATAAGTGCATGGATAAAGTCATCGCGCTCGAGCGGCACCTTCTTGTCGACGTTTGGAGCTAGGCCCGCATAGTCCTCTGGAGAGCCGATGCCATAGATACACGAGACCGATGCGACAACGATCACATCGCGTCGAGAGAGCAGTGACGCGGTCGCCTGATGGCGCAGCATCTCGACCTCTTCGTTAATCGAGGAGTCTTTCTCGATATATGTATCGCTTTGCGGCACATACGCCTCGGGCTGATAGTAGTCGTAGTACGAGACGAAGTAGACCACAGCGTTGTTGGGAAAGAACTCTTTGAGCTCGCTCGCAAGCTGAGCGGCGAGCGTTTTATTCGGAGCCATGACCAGCGTCGGCTTTCCCAGGGCCTCAATAGTCTTTGCCATCGTGAAGGTCTTGCCCGAACCAGTCACGCCCAGCAAAACCTGATAGCGGTCTCCGTCCCTCACACCCTGCACAAGCGACTCAATGGCTTTAGGCTGAGAGCCTGCAGGGTCATAGGGAGACACGACCTTAAACGGCACGTCAGAGCCTTCAACGCCAAAGCGCTTAAGTTCACCACCAACGCGTTCTACTTCAAATTCCGCCATGGATACTCCTAACTCATATATCTGCAGTATACGCAGGCGGCAGGCATAGTCCTATACGAACCGATCGGGATAGAGGGTCTTGTAGCGAACCCAGGCATTATTGACACGAATCAGATACGCCTGCGTCTCGGGAAAGGTGATTGCATTATGAAGCGACGTACTCTGCTGCGCCCATCCGTCGACATTGCCCATGCCGGCGTTATAGGCGGCAATGGCACTGTCAGTCGACCCGTTAAAATACGCTAGAAGATACGAAAGATACGCACAGCCAAACTCGATATTCGTAGCCGGATCGTTAAGGTTGTCGGCCGAATACTCGCCACCGTCGACAAGGCCCTTGGCGATCATATCCTGGGCAGTCTCGGGCATCAGCTGCATCAATCCCTGAGCACCCTGATTCGACTCGGCCTCGGGATCCCAATTCGATTCAGACTTAATGACAGCGCACACCAGATACGGATCCAGATTATGCGAAATACTGGATTGCTTTACATACGCCTCGTAGTCAATCGGATACAGCGGCTTAAAGAAAGCGGCAGGAGCATACGAGTAAACGAATGAGATAAGGCCGAAGGCAAAAACGGCAGCCAGCGGTATAAGGCGATACCACGTAAGGAAACGTGTCTTAGGCATCGGCCTCCTCCTTATCCACTACATCCCCGAACCCATGGCGCGAAAGCCATGCGTCCAGTTGTTCAAAGAGCGAGTTATCGTCTGCCGCATTGTCAATCACAGTTGTAGCGAGATTGCACAGCGCAGACTCTTCGGGCTGGCAAGCAGAACGGGCATCGAAATCAGATGGCTCCATGCCACGTTGAATAGCGCGCTCGCGACGAACTGACAAAGGGGCGCTGATGACCAAAATTTCATCAGCCAAGCCAAATGCATCCTCAAAACCAGTCGGAGCAGAAACCTCGACCACTGCAAAGCGATAACGAGGAGATGAAACCGTACAACAAACCGGATCGAGAATCCTAAGCGAAAGCTGTTCAATGAGAACGGGATGCACAATGCCATTGAGCCGTGCGACCGAATCAGGAGAAGCAAAAGCTCGAGAAGCGAGGATGTTGCGGCGAATGCCGCCATCCTCATCCAAAATGTCCCAACCGAATTCATCCGCGAGAGCATTGACGATATCAGAGCCCGGCACATACAGCGATTTTGCAAGCTCATCCAGATCGATAAGCATAGCGCCACGAGATTCGAAATAGCGGCAGGCAGTCGACTTACCCGAAGCAATATTGCCCAAGACAAATACGGTAAACATCAAGCCCTCCCTAACGCCAATGCGAGTAATTATCGCTCAAATACTCTAGAAGGACTCAAAATACAGCCAAACAGTAAGAGCGCATACGGGGGAGCTAGGTCCCAAAGTACACCGTGTGTACAACGCAAAAAAAGGGGGAGGCCGCGAGGCCTCCCCCTTCTCAGTTCAAGCGCACGGCT